>NZ_LSIS01000338.1:0-39705 GCF_001556365.1 Blastomonas sp. CCH1-A6
GCCGCTCGCCGACACGCGCCAATGCCTCAGCCAGCTCAGCCAGGCCAAGGTCCGCTTCACGCCGGTGCCCGATCAGACCTTCGGCGCAGGCTGCTCGCAGCTCGGCAGCGTGCGCCTCTCCGCAATCAGCCTGATGGAAGCCAGCCGCGGGCGCAGCGAGCTGGCGATCAGCAATATCGGCCCGGTGCGCTGCGAACTGGCGCAGCGCTTTGCCGGATGGGCGCAATATGGCATTGCCCGCGCCGCCGAGCAGATGCTGGGCAGCCCGCTCGTCAAGATCGAGACCATGGGCAGCTATTCCTGCCGCAACATCGCCGGCTCGCTCAAGCTCTCGCAGCATGCGCATGCCAATGCCATCGACATTGCCGGGTTCGTGCTGGCCGATGGCCGCCGCATCTCGGTGAAGGACGGGTGGAACGGCAGCAATCAGGAGCGCGCATTCCTGCGCACCATTCATGCAAGCGCCTGCAAGCGCTTCGGAACGGTGCTGGGCCCCGAATACAATGCCGCGCATCGCGATCACCTGCATGTCGACATGAGCGGCCAAGGCTATTGCCGATAAGGCGATCGCCCCTTAATTGCGGGCGATGACCAAGAAAGACCTGACCGAGCCGCGCTTTCGCCGCGCCGCCGAAGACGCCAAGACCGCCGAACGCGCGGTTCACGACACCCCCCAGACCCAGGACCCGGCCTACCGGCTGGCCTTTGGCGACACCGAATTCCTGTTGCGCCAGGAATTGCGCCCGGTGCGCTTCCAGCTGGAACTGCTCAAGCCCGAGATGCTGCTCGAAGAGGCCGGAATCGGCTCCACGCTGGTGATCTATGGCTCGGCACGCATCCCCGCGCCCGACAAGACCGAAGGCATGGTCGAGGCCGCGCGCAGCCCCGAGGAAAAGAAGGTTGCCGAACGGCTGGTGGCCAAGGCGAAATATTATGACGAGGCGCGCAAGCTCGCGCAGCTGGCCAGCGAGTGCGGCGTCGTCGAGGACGGCAAGCGCCAGTTCGTCGTCTGCTCGGGCGGCGGCCCTTCGATCATGGAAGCCGCGAACCGCGGCGCGGCCGATGTCGGCATGGATTCGGTGGGGCTGAACATCGTGCTGCCACACGAACAGGCACCCAACCGCTATGTCACCCCGCACCTGTCGTTCCAGTTCCACTATTTCGCGCTGCGCAAGATGCACTTCCTGCTCCGCGCCCGCGCGG
The DNA here is from genome assembly GCF_001556365.1 of Blastomonas sp. CCH1-A6. Classification (NCBI taxonomy): domain Bacteria; kingdom Pseudomonadati; phylum Pseudomonadota; class Alphaproteobacteria; order Sphingomonadales; family Blastomonadaceae; genus Blastomonas; species Blastomonas sp. CCH1-A6. Next base: position 1,204 of record NZ_LSIS01000338.1, read on the forward strand.
TCGCGGTCTTCCCGGGCGGCTTCGGCACGTTCGACGAATTCTTCGAGCTGCTGACGCTGATCCAGACGGGCAAGATGGCGCCGATCCCCATCATGCTGTTCGGCAAGGATTTCTGGAACCGCGTCGTCAATTTCGAGGCGCTGGCGGAGGAAGGCGTGATCTCGCCGGGCAATCTCGACCTGTTCAGCTTTGTCGAGACGGCGGACGAGGCCTGGACGAAGATCCGAACCTTCTACGACCTGCCCTGCGGCTGAGCGGTTACTGACCCAGTTCGACGCTGCGCTTCGCCGCCGCTGCCACGGCTTCGGCCACCAGCCGGTCGAGCGCGGCGTCGGCATCGAACACGTTGAGCGCGGCGCGGGTGGTGCCGCCAGGACTGGCAACGCGTTCGGCGAGCGCGGCAGGGCTCTCGTCGGAACGGTGCGCCAGCTCGGCCGAACCGCGCACCATCGCCATCGCGAAGCGCGCGGCCTGGTCTGCGGGCATGCCGAGACCTTCCGCCGCCTTGCCCAGCGCGTCGATGAAGCGGAACAGATAGGCAGGGCCCGAGCCGCTGAGCGCGGTGACAAGGTGCATCTGCGCCTCGTCGACCAGCCATTCGGCGGTGCCCAGCATGCCGAACAACGATTCGAGCCCGGCGCGGTCGTCATCGTCCAGCCCGTCGGCATAGAGCGCGGTGACCGACTGGCCGATGCTGACCGCCATGTTTGGCATGATCCGCGCCACCGCGCGGGCGTGCGGAAGCGCAGCGCGCAGCCCCGCGCATTCCACCCCCGCAAGCATCGAGACGACCAGCGCCCGCGACAGGTCGATCCCCGCCAGCTGTGGTGCGACATCGCCCAGCATCTGCGGCTTGATTCCCAGCAGCAGCCAGTCGGGCGCGGAAATGCCGGGATCGATCTCGGTCAGGTGGCGGACCCCGGCGGGCAGGTCTCGAGGGGCGGGATCGACCACGGTAACGGTTGCGGGATCGAGCCCTTGTGCAAACCATCCGCGCAGCATCGCACCGCCCATGTTGCCCGAGCCGATAACCAGCAGGGATTGGGGAAAAACGCTCAGCACACCTAACTCCGTTTGTCCCGAGCGTGTCGAGGGACGTTGCGCAACCGTTCCCGATACCGTCCCTCGACTTCGCTCGGGACAAACGGATGAGGGTCAGGCGTCAGCCCTGTAGCGCTCAAGCCTCGCCCTGGGTGTCGATCAGCGCCGCCGCCAGTGCTTCCTGCGGGCTCTTGTCGCCCCAGAGGATGAACTGGAACACCGGATAGAAGCGGTCGCACTCGTCGATCGCCGCCTCGACCGCGAGCTGCGCCTGGTCGAGGCCGAGCATGGCATCACTGCCCAGCATCATGCCGTTGCGATAGAGTACGACGCCGCTGTTAGACCAGATGTCGAAATGGCCCAGCCACAGCTGCTCGTTGATCAGCGCCAGCGCCTCGCAGATGACCGCGAACTTGTCGTCGGGCACGCGGATGTCGGGCATGGCAAGCAGCTGCAGCACATTGTCCTCGTGCCGCCAGATCGCGCGCAGCTGATAGCTGGTCCAGCTGCCCTTGACCTCGGTCAGCAGCTCGTCCTCGCCCACCATCTCGCACGGCCAGCCGCGCGCTTCGAACAGCGCGGCCAGCATGTCGACCGGCGCGGCTTCCTCCCGATCCAGGTCAAGCTGCTGTTCGTTCATGAAATTCCTTTCGCGCCCCATGGCACATGTTCCAAGATGACCCGATGCCCGGTTGCGCGCAATGGGCGGACGATGGGCCACCGTCCGCCTTGTCTCGAAGTCTGTTCAAAAACTGTGGATAAGCAGGGTTGATCCGACCTTACTCGCCGCCACCCGCAGCCCTGGCCGAAAGCGCCGCTTCCAGCGCCGCGACGCGTGCGGCCAGGCTGTCCGCCTCCTCGCGCGCCTTGGCGGCCATTTCCTTCACCGCCTCGAATTCCTCGCGGCTGACGAAATCGAGACCCGCAATCCACTCGCGGGTGCGCTCGCGTGCGCTCTCGCCCGCCTCGCGGCTCATGCCTGCGACGGTACCGGCCAGGCCGTTGATGAACTTGGCGAAATCGCCGCCGAATTCGGACTTGTTCTGCATGTCTTACTCCTTGGGGAAAGACGCGTCCCGCGTCCACATGTCCCGCACATCTAGCATGTGGGGACCATCAGCGCCAATCGCAACCGGCCTTACTGGCTCGGCGGGGCGAGCTGGATGCGCTGCGCATCGCGCGGCACCACCAGTTGCTCGGCATCAGGGTTGAGCTCGTCGATCTGCTTGTTGAGCACCGAGGCAAAGCACAGCCAGGCGAGATAGGGCACCATCAGCCACGCGGCGAGTGGACGGATGCGCCCGAACACGATCGTCGTGGCAAAGGCCGCCACGAACACGCCGACCAGCAGGTAGAACGCGCCCGACACCTGGTGCATGCGGAAGAAATAGATCGGCCAGGCGAGGTTAAGCGCGAGCTGGACGAAGAACAGCAGTACCGCAAGACCGCGCAGGCGCGCACCGCGCGCGGTTACCACCACGGTCAGCGCAAGGCCCATCATGACGTACAGGATCGACCAGGCGATGCCGAACGCCGCACCCGGCGGCTGCGCCTCGGGCTTTACCAGCGCCTGGAACCAGCGATTCTCCTCGCCCGATCCGGAAAAATTGCTGACCCCGAAGCCGAGCAGAACGACCAGTGGCACGAACAGCAGCGCCCAGCGCACAAAGGCGAGGCGAAGCTGCATGGGAGAGGCAATTTCATTCATCGAGGCGGATTCTCCTGCCCAGAAAAGGGCTTGACCCTTCGCATATCGGATTCGTTTGGCGCACGCCAGCAGGGTTTACCAAGGTTTTCCGTGCCGTTGCGGGTCAGCAGCTGCGCCCTTTCTGCGCTGCGACGAGGAATTCGATATTGCCGCTCGGGCCCGTAATCGGGCTTTGTGTCAGCCCTGTGACCGGCCAGTCGATGCTCTCCAGCCAGCGCATCACCCGGTCGCACACCGCCGCGTGCAGCGCGGGATCGCGCACCACCCCGCCCTTGCCGATCTGGTCCTTGCCGACCTCGAACTGCGGCTTGATCAGCGCCGCGAGCCACGCGCCTGGCTTCGCGAAGGACATCGGCACCGGCAGCACCTTGTCGAGCGCGATGAAGCTCGCATCGCACACCACGATATCGATGGGGCGGGTGATATGCGCGTCGGTGAGGATGCGCGCGCTGGTCTGCTCGTGCACCGTCACCCGGTCATCCTGGCGCAGCTTCCAGGCGAGCTGGTTGGTGCCGCTGTCCACCGCGAACACATGCGCCGCGCCGCGCGTCAGCAGCACATCGGTAAAGCCGCCGGTGGACGATCCGACGTCGATCGCGGTCATGCCGGTCACATCAATGCCGAAATGGTCGAGCGCATGCGCCAGCTTGATGCCGCCGCGCGACACCCAGGGGTGATCGCGCCCACGCACCTCGATCGCGGCATCGCTCATCATCGTCTCCCCCGCCTTGGCGACCTTGCGCTCGCCCGCGAAGACCAGCCCCGCCAGGATCAGCGCCTGCGCGCGCGAGCGACTCTCCGCCAGCCCGCGATCGACCAGCAACTGATCGATGCGCGCCTTGCGCGGTTTGTCGGGCGATGGGCGGGGGTTCTGCTCGGCCATGGGGGCGGTTCTTAACCGCGCGCACGGCGTTTTGCGAGCGCGAGATGGTTACCCGGAAAAAAATGAAATACAAGACTTGCCGTGGCGGCAGTGATGATTCACATAAGGGGTGCAAGGAATACAGATCGTCAGAAACCCCAGTAAAATCGGGTTTTTGCGAATGGCCCTTCACTTGGTTTCAACATAGCGAAAGGAGGTGATCCGATGTCTCATGGTTCAGCACGAGGGTCGGTCAAGTCCATTCGGAGTGTTCGCGGCTGATAGCCTTCTGCCCTTTGGTCAGGGCAGGCGCTTTCAACAAGCGCGACATACACTTCGAAGGCGGCACTTCCGGCCGCTGACCATGTGATGGGCCGCGCGGGGAGCTGAGACTCCCGGCGGCCCCTCTCATTTCATGGTTGCCCCAGGCGTTGAAGCGTCATGCTCCGCTGCGGGTTTTGTTTTTCCAGACCATCGTTATCCGTCACCCCCGCGCAGGCGGGGGTCCCGCTTTTATAAACAGCGGCAGCGCAAAAGCGGGATTCCCGCTTTCGCGGGAATGACCAATGAGTGGCCTTTCAGAAACGCCTCATCCGCACACCCTACCCCCCTCCCTGCAAGGGAGGGGAACGCACTCCGGTCCATTGTTGTAATCCGGCCATTCCGCGGAAATGCCGCTACCCACCCCCGCTCAGCCTGAGAAGCGGGCTTCAGCCCGCGTCGTCGAAGGCCCCGCGCCCACGCTGGCCGTATCGCGGGGCATTCGACAAACTGACGCTGACCGGATAGGGGTTTCAGCTTTGGCGATGCCTTGTAATATACCTGCCAATCAGCAAGCGACCCCGTTGCAGACGTGGTAGGGTGGGTTACAAGTCCTCGTCAGTCAAATGCCGAGGTGTCAGCTTATGGGCTATTCCGATCAGGAGCAGCAGCAGCTTGCGCCAAGGTCTGTGTCCTACATTGCCATATTGGGGCTTGCAGCTGTGGCTTTGGCGGCATTTCTAATGTTCGGATTTGATGCAGCGGCTGACTGGATAGGTCTGAGCAAGGGTAGCGGCTTCTTTTTGGCCGGAATGCTCCTTCTATTGAACGCAATCTTGGTTGTCGGCTTCGCTATTGATCTAGTGATTTATTGCCTTCTAAGGTTATTGCGACACAGCAGATACGTTAACAAATTGTGATCGACAACTTCTCGAAGAACCACGAAATGCGATTGCCCGCTAACCACACAGCTTGCTACAATGATTCAATGAGTAAAGCCTGCCAAACGGAGGCATGACCAGAAGCCGCAAAACGCTGCGGCTTCCGGCTACCATTCCAATGTGTCAGCTGTCCGGCGATCATCCCCGGATCTTGCACCCTCAGCCCAGCTTCTGCGCCACCAGCGCCTTCAGGTCCGCCGACGAGCGCGCGCCGAAGTGCGAGATGATCTCGGCGGCGGCGATGGCGCCCATCCGCAGCGACGTTTCCACGTCGCGGCCCTGCGCCTGTCCTGCCAGGAAGCCGGCGGCGAACAGGTCGCCCGCGCCGGTGGTGTCGACCACCTTGTCGATCGGCTCGGCGGCGACGGCGTAGCGCTGGCCGTCATGGATCGCGATCGCGCCCTTCTCGCTGCGGGTGACGACCAGGGTCGGCAGCTTGGCCGAAACGCTGGCGACTGCCGCCTCGAAATCGTCGACCTCAGCCAGCGAGCAGATTTCGGCCTCGTTCGAGAACAGGATGTCGATCTGGCCCTTGTCCAGCAGATCGAGGAAATCGGCGCGGTGGCGGTCGATCACGAACGCATCGGACAGGGTGAAGGCGACCTTGCGACCGGCCGAGCGGGCGGCATCGATCGCAGCGCGCATCGCGGCGCGGGGCTCTTCGGGGTCCCACAGATAGCCTTCGAGATACAGCACCGCCGCATCCTGGATCATCGCGGCGTCAAGCGCGCTGGCGGGCAGGAACTGTGATGCACCGAGGAAGGTGTTCATCGTGCGCTGGCCATCGGGGGTCACCAGGATCAGGCAGCGCGCGGTCGGCACTTCGCTTCCGACGCGCACGGGCGTTGCATAATCGATGCCGAGCGCGCGCACGTCATGCGCGAAGACTTCGCCGAGCTGGTCGTCGGCGACCTGGCCGATGAACGCGCACTTGCAGCCCATCGCCGCCATGCCGGCCAGCGTGTTCGCCGCCGAACCGCCGCTGATTTCCTGCGCCGGGCCCATCGCCTGGTAGAGCGAGGTCGCACGGTCGGCATCGATCAGCATCATGCCGCCCTTGGTCAGGCCTTCCTTTGCCAGCAGCGCATCATCGGCGGGGGCCATCACGTCGACAATGGCATTGCCGATGGCGAGGACGTCGAAACGGGGGCTGGTCATGAAGGCTGTGCTTTCGATCTGGCGGAAAAACGGTTGCCGCGCGCCTATCGACTTGAAGCCAGCGGTTCAAGCCCGAATGCGGCGCGATTGACCGGGCAGGCGAATTGCCCGACACAGGCGGCACGATGCTGAACGCGTTTTTCAAGAGCCTGGGCCAGCTGGGCGACCGCGCGATCCTGGGCGCGCTGTTCTGGACGATCCTGTGTGCGGTGCTGATCTTCGTCGCGACCGGATGGGCGCTGTGGCAGGGCCTGGCTTGGGCGATGGTACAATATGGCGGACCGCTTTCCGACTATGCCGCGTGGACCGGCGTGCTCGCGGCGGTGGCGACGATCATCGCCTTCTGGTTCTGGTGGCGTGTGGTGGCCATCGCGGTGCTGCAACTGTTCGCCGACCGCATCGTGATCGCGGTGGAGCGCAAGCATTACCCTGAAGCCGCCGCAAGCGCGCGCGACCTGCCGATCGGCCCCTCGATCGCGATGGCGCTGCGCAGCCTGATGCGTGCGCTGCTCTATAACGCCATCGCGCTGCCTTTTGCGTTGATACTGCTGTTCACCGGGGTGGGCGCGCCGATGCTGTTCCTGGCGGTCAACGCGGTGCTCGTGGGGCGCGATCTCGACGAGATGGTCGCGGCGCGGCACCCGCATCTGGGGCTCGAACGCGCATCCCGGACCAGCCGTTTCGTGCTTGGGCTGGTTGCCAATCTGCTGCTGCTGGTCCCCTTGGTCAATCTGCTCGCGCCGATTATAGCCGCCGCGATGGCCACGCACCTTTTTCACCAGCGCGCGGCCGGGGGGAAGGTCTGATGCGTTATCCTGTCGTGCTCGCGCTCAGCGTTGGCCTCGCCGCCTGTGCCGCGCCGCAAAAGACGGTCGCACCGGTGCGCCCCACGCTCCCGGCGCGCAGCACGACCTTGCCGACCAAGGGGCTGGAGGCGGTGCTGGGCAAGGGCCAGCGCGATCTCGAGCGGATGTTCGGCACGCCCCGGCTCGACGTACGCGAATTCGACGCGCGCAAGCTGCAATTCGTCGGCAATGCCTGCGTGCTCGACGTGTTTCTCTATCCCGAAGGCGCAGGGGGAGCGCAGATCGCGACCTATGTCGATGCGCGGCGCAAGGACGGCCAGTCGGTAGATCGCGCGGCGTGCGTGGACGCCTTGCGCAAATAGCTATTCGGCGGGTTCCGACTGAGCAGCCGTTGGCGCTTCGGTGCCTTCCTCGGCAGGCTTATCCTTCACCGCCTTGCGATCGGTGAACCAGATCGCAAGGATGCTGAGCTCGTAGAGCAGGACCAGCGGGATCGCGAGCATCAGCTGCGAGACGACATCGGGCGGGGTGAGCACCGCCGCGACGATGAACGCGGCGACGATCATGTAGCGGCGCAGACTGATCAGTTGTGCGCGGCTGACGATGCCGGCGCGGTTGAGCAGCATCAGCAGCACCGGCAGCAGGAAGCTGATCCCGAAGGCGAGGATGAACTGCATCACCAGCGAGAGATACGCGTCGGTGCTGGGCAGCGCCTCGATCGACAGACCGCCCGCCTGGCCCTGGAATTTCAGGAAGAAATGGAAGGCCGTGGGCATTACCACATAATAAGCGAGCGCCGCGCCAGCTGTGAACAGCACCGGCGTCGCGAACAGGAAGGGCAGCAGCGCGCGCTTTTCCTGGCGGTAGAGCCCCGGCGCGACGAACGCCCAGAGCTGGTTCATGATGACCGGGAAGGACAGACAGAAGGCGGCGAAGATCGCGACCTTCACCTGCACGAAAAATGCCTCGTACAGCTTGGTATAGACCAGCTTGCCGCCGCCATCGCCAAAGGCTTCCTTGAGCGGCACGACGAGGAACGAGAAGATATGCTCGGAAAAATAGAAGCAGACGCCGAACGAGACCAGCAGCGCGATGACGCAGCGGACGAGGCGCTGGCGCAGTTCGATCAGGTGATCGAGCAGCGGCGCGCGCGAGGCGTCGATATCGTCCTCGGCCGCGCTCATCGCTCACCCTCGGTGACGGGCGCAGCGGGCGCTGCGGGTGCAGCAAGCGCAGCGGGAGGCTCGGGCAGCGGTTCCATCGCGGGGGCTGGCTCGGGTGCTGGCGTCGGCGACGAAGCTGCAACCGGAGCGGCAGAGGGATTGGCGGCGGCATATTCGCGCATGATGCGCTCGTTGTCCGCCTTCCACTTCTTTTCCATTTCCTCCAGCTCGACCTCGCGCACCATCGCGTCGATGCCGCTGCGGAAATGGCGCGCCATACCCTTGGCCTTGCCGATCACCTGCCCAACCTTGTAGAGCGCGCGCGGCAGATCCTTCGGGCCGATCACCACGATCGCCACGATGACAATCATCAGCAATTCGGTCGATCCGATGTCCATCATGACATGGTCACGCCTTCATGCGGGCCGGTGCGCCAGACCAGCCGAACAATCAACCGGGCTTGCGCTCTTCGGTCGTGCTGGTCGCAGTGCCGTCGATGGTGCGCGCCGGAGTCGCCTCGATCTGCGCCACGGGGCGCACGGGCGGGGCAGGCTGGTCGTCATCGTCGGCCATGCCCTTCTTGAAGCTCTTGATGCCCTTGGCAACGTCACCCATGATCGAGGAAATGCGTCCGCCGCCGAACAGCAGGACGATGATGATCAGCACGATAACCCAGTGCATCAGGGAGAAGGATCCCATGGCAAATCTCCTGAAGGCCTCGGCGGCTATCTAGTCCCCCTCGCCCGGCATTTCCAGCAATGAATCCGATTCTTCGGATAAGTCGTCCGTAGTGTCGGTGCCCAGCGCGCCTTCGAGGGCGAGATCGACCGGATCGAGCAGCCCGGCAGCCTTGAGGTCTTCCAGACCCGGCAGATCGCGGCGGCTGGACAGACCGAAATGGGTGAGGAACGCGGGCGTCGTGGCATAGATCAGCGGCCTGCCCGGCACCTCGCGACGCCCGGCGGGCGCGACCCAGCCCTCTTCCATCAGCACGTCGAGCGTGCCCTTGCTCACCTGCACGCCGCGAATCGCCTCGATCTCGGCGCGGCTGACCGGCTCGTGATAGGCGATGATCGCCAGCGTCTCGGTCGCCGCGCGCGACAATTTGCGCGTCTGCTCGGTCTCGCGCCGCAGCAGCCAGGCGAGATCTGGCGCGGTCTGGAAATGCCAGCGCCCGCCGCGCTCGACCAGCTCGACCCCGCGCCCGGCATAATCGCTGGCAAGCCGTTCCAGCGCGCCCGCTATGTCCGCCTCGTCGCCGATCTGCGCGCGGAGCTGTTCCAACGTCTGCGGCTCGGTCGCGGCGAACAGCGCCGCTTCCACCGCCCGCACGACGGGATCGGGCCCGCTCATCCGGCCTTGCGCACCTGAAGCGGCGCGAACGCCCCTTCCTGCGCCAGTTCGACCCGCCCCTGGCGCGCCAGTTCGAGCAGCGCGAGAAAGGTCGAGGCCTTGGCCGACCGCCTGAGCTGCGGATCGGCGGTCTCGGGCAGAAAGGCGCTGAGTTCGGTCCAGTCGAGCGCGGTGCCGAGCATGAACGACAGACGAGCGAGCGCATCTTCCAGCGTCATCACCTTGCGCGATTTCACCATGTGCACCACCGGCTCGCTGCGCTGCTTGACGCGACCATAGGCGCTCAAGAGGTCGAACAGCGAGCAATCGTGCCGCGTGCGGGTGAGCAGCCGCAGCCCCTCGGCCTGGCCATGGGCAAAGACATCGCGGCCCAGCCGGTCGCGCCCCAGCAGCCGCGCCGCCGCCTCGCGCATCGCCGACAGGCGTTGCAGACGCAATTGCAACCGCAGTGCGAGCTCTTCGGGTGAAGGCTCAACCTCGGGATCGCCGGGCAGCAGAAGCGCGGACTTGAGATAGGCGAGCCAGGCCGACATCACCAGATAATCGGCGGCGAGTTCGAGCTTGAGGCTGGTCGCGCTCTCGATAAAGCCGAGATACTGGTTGGTGAGTTCGAGGATCGAGATCTGGCGCAGATCGACCTTCTGCCGCCGCGCGAGATCGAGCAGCAGATCGAGCGGACCTTCCCAGCCATCGACATCGATCAGCAGCGCCTCGGCCGCCGCGGTCGCGGCGGGCACGGGTTCACGAAAGAAGATATAGTCGCCCCCCGCCGGATCGAGCGCCGATGGCGGCGCGCCGGTGATGAGGTCGGTCTCGTTCACGCCAGCGCCAGCAGCGCGTCGCGCCGGGCGATCAGCTCCGCCTGATGCGACCAGTCGGTCACCGGGGCGATCGCGGCCTTTGCCTGGTCGAGCCGCGCGCGCGAGGCGTCCGAGATGTCGGGAAGCGCGTTCACGATGCCGATCATCTCCTCCATCCGCGCCCAGCAGTTGAGCGCGATGTCGCATCCCGCGGCAACCGCGCGGGCGGCGCGGTCGGGCACCTCGCCGGCCAGCGCCTTCATGTCGAGATCGTCGCTGAGCAGCAGTCCGTCAAAGCCGATGCGCTGGCGGATGATATTCTGAATGATCCACTCGGAATGCGTCGCGCAGCGCTTCTGGTCCCAGGCTTCGAAGAGGATATGCCCGGTCATGCCGATCTCGGCCTGGTTGAGCGCGCGGAACGGGGCGATGTCCTGCTCCAGCTCGGCCTCGCTGGCGGTGACGCGCGGCAGTTCCATATGGCTGTCGACCATCGCGCGGCCATGGCCCGGCATGTGCTTGATCGTGCCCAGCACCCCGCCCCTCTTCAGCCCGTCGAGCACCGCGCGGCCCAAAGCGGCCACCCGCAGCGGTTCCTGGCCGAGCGCGCGGTCGCCGATCGCGGGCGTGCCACCGGGAATCGCGACATCGAGCAGCGGCAGGCAGTCGACGGTGATGCCGACCTCGGCCAGATCCAGCGCCAGCGCCTCGGCATTCGCCCGTGCCGCCTCGATCGCGCTTGCCGGTGCAATGTCGTAAAGCTTGTCGAATGCCGCGCCGGGCGGAAAGGCCAGCCATTCGGGCGGCTTCATCCGGGAAACGCGCCCGCCCTCCTGATCGATCAGGATCGGCAGCCGGTTATCGCCGTGCAGATCGCGCAAACTGTCGGTGAGCGCGCGGACCTGCGCGCGCGTGTCGATATTGCGCCCGAACAGGATATAGCCCGCAGGTTGGCTGTCCTTGAAAAAGGCGGCTTCGTCAGGCGACAGTCTGTGGCCGGCAAGGCCGAAGATAACGGGCTTCATGCGCCCCGGTTTACGACCGGACCGCCCGGTAAATCAACGCACGACGAGGCAGTTTTGCCCAGCTTTCTTCAGCTGGTCGCAAACCTGGTTCGCACTGGCGGGGGTGTCGAGCACCACGCTCAGGCGGAACACGGTTCCGCCATCGACCGTCGCCTGGACGATGCGGCGGTTGAGGCCCGAGAGCACCTCGTGCCGCTGGGTGAGCTTGCCCCAGCCGTCGAGCGCGCTGGCCTCGTCGGTATAGGCGCCCAGCTGCACCAGCGCACTGCCCGCAGGCGGCGGGGCGCCTGCAGCGTCGGCAAGCTGGCCGGTCGGCTGCTCGCCCTGGCTGACCGCAAAGCTCGAATCGCCGGTGCCCTCGACCTTCTGTTCCTGGCTGTCCTTGGGGCGCACCTTGTAATCACCCTTGGGCGCAGCGATCAGGCTGCCATCGCCTTCTGGAGCGCTGCCCGATCCGCCGAGCCAGTAGATGGCCGCAAGCACGATCGACAGTCCGACCAAGCCCATCAGGACAAATCCGAGAATCCGGGCGCCATTGCCGTCATTCGACGGCACGTCATCGACAGATTCGAGCCAGGGCAGCCGGTCGTCATCGGCGTCCAGCCCGAGCGGCTGGTCCCTCAGCTCGCCATCCATGCCATCATCCAGCCGGTTGCTCATCGATCCGCCCCATATTCGCGCAAGTGCCTGGCCCCAGCAGGCGCGGCGTCACATCTGCGTCGCCGCCTCCACCGCCATCAGACCCAGGCCGTTGGCGATTACCTGCCCGATATTTGCGGCCATGAAAAGCCTTGCGCCACTGGTCTCGGGGTCATGCGCCAGAACGATACGCTTGTCGGTGCGATCGTTGCCCAGATTGAAGAACGCATGGAAGGCGGCTGCCAGATCGCCCAGATAGAAGGCGATCCGGTGCGGCTCGCGGTTGAGCGCGGCAGCTTCGACGATGCGCGGGAATTGCGCCGCAAGCGCGATCAGCGCCTGCTCTTCGGTGCCCAGCGTGTCCAGATGCTCGGCCGACGGCGCAAGCCCCTCGCCTGCCGCCTTGCGCAGGATCGAATGGATGCGCGCATGCGCGTACTGCACATAAAAGACCGGATTGTCCTTCGATGCCTCGACCACCTTCTCGAAGTCGAATTCCATCTGCGCATCGGCCTTGCGGGTCAGCATGGTGAAGCGCACGACATCCTTGCCGACCTCGTTCACGACATCAGCCAGCGTGACGAAATTGCCCGCGCGCTTGGACATCTTGAGCGGCTCGCCGCCGCGCATCAGCTTGACCATCTGGACCAGCTTGACGTCGAACCGCGCGGCATCGTCGGTCAGCGCCGCGACCGCCGCCTTGATCCGCTTGACCGTACCGGCATGATCCGCGCCCCAGATGTCGATCAGCTCGTCGGCATCCTGCAGCTTCTGGAAATGATAGGCGAGGTCCGCGCCGAAATAGGTCCAGCTGCCGTTCGACTTGCGGATCGGGCGATCCTGATCGTCGCCGAACGCGGTCGAGCGGAACAGCGGCAGCTCGACCGGCTCCCAATCCTCGGCCACCTTGCCCTTGGGCGCTTCGAGCACGCCGTCATAGACCAGGCCCTTTTCGCGCAGCACGGCTTCGGCCGCCTCGGGCTTGCCCGCTGCCTGCAATTCGGCTTCGGACGCGAACACGTCGTGATGGATGCCGAGCAGCGCGAGATCCGCGCGGATCATGTCCATCATCGCGGCGACCGCGCGCTTGCGGAAGGAGGCGAGCCAGTCGGCTTCGGGCGCGTTCGCCTGGGCATCGCCGAGCTCGGCGGCGAGTTCCTTGGCCAGCGGCACCAGATAGTCGCCCGGATACAGGCCCTCGGGCATCTCGCCGCTTTCCAGGCCCAGCGCCTCGCGATAGCGCCAGTGCACCGAACGCGCGAGCACATCGACCTGGCCGCCTGCATCGTTGATATAATATTCGCGGATCACCTTGTGGCCCGAATATTCGAGCAGGGTCGCGAGCGCATCGCCGACCACCGCGCCGCGGCAATGGCCCATGTGCATCGGCCCTGTCGGGTTGGCCGAGACATATTCGATGTTCACCGTCTTGCCCGCGCCGAGCTGCGAGCGTCCATAATCCGCCCCCAGCGCGGCGATGGCGTTCAGTTCGTCCGCCCAGACCGAGGGCGCGAGGCGCAGGTTGAGAAAGCCGGGTCCGGCAATCTCGACCCCGGTGACCGCATCGATCTTGCCCAGTTCCGCCGCCAGCGCCTCGGCCAGCGCACGCGGATTGGTGGAAGCAGGCTTGGCGAGCACCATCGCGGCATTGGTTGCAAGGTCGCCATGCGCCGGATCACGCGGCGGCTCGACGGTCACGGCAGTGCGATTGAGCCCCGCGGGGAGCGTGCCGGCGGCTTCCAGCGCGTCGAGCGCTTCATGCAGATGCTGGGTGAAACGGGTGTAGAGTGTCATGATGTTGGCCTTGTCATCCAGACTCCTCGCCCCTTCAGGGGAGAGGACAACGAGACTTGGCCTGCTTGCAGGCCTAGTCGCAGTCGGAGAGGGGCAAGAGCGAACCGCCAGCGCGGCTCCCCTCTCCAACATGGCCTAGGTCAGCAAGCTGACAAGGCCATGTATCCTCTCCCCTGAAGGAGAGAGGACTGCGTGAGATTCATCGGGTCGCGTTATATTGCAGCTGTTCCTGGGTCAGCTGAAAGCCGAGCAGGAGTTCGAAACTGGTACGCTGCAATGCGGTGCGCACTTCGGGGATCGACAGCGGATCGATCGCCGCATCGGGATCGCCCGACTTGCGGCGGCGGGTGATGCGTTCGCGAATGTCCTCGGGCAGCGTTGCTGCCGCCTTGTTGATATAGCCAGCACCGCTCGCCTGGGCCTGCGCGCGATATTCGCCATCGGCGAAATTGAGCGTCACCGAACCCAGCCGCTTGGCAACGACGGTGTTGCCGCCGCGCATGATGGTCGAGAAATAGGGCAGCGTCACCGTCCGTGCGCCCCGGTTGTCGCTGCGCCGCGCCAGCACGTCGAACGTGGCGGTCGCATAGATTTCCGCGCCGGTCTCGTCGCAGGCCGGACGCACATTGGTGATGGTGGCAACGACGTCGATCGCAGCGGCATCGCGGCTGCTCGGCGGATTGAACACGGTCACGTCGCCGGTATGTTCGGGGATTGCGGTATTGGGGCAGGCCGATAGCGAGGACGTCACGCCCACGCCCGTATCCACCACCAGCTGGTTCTTTTCGGCGCAGCCCGCAAGACCGAGCAGCGCAAGCCCCGCCCCCATGATGGCGATCGACGGTTTGATGGGCAGATTGGGCATATGCAAACAGAAATCCTTCGAGGCCACAGTGCATCGCTCCTTATCTGCCGACGCCGCGCGGCGCAACGGCCAGATTTGGCGCACCTTCCCGGCGCAATATGGGCAGGCTTGCCGGGACAGGCTTCCCACCAGCCCCCGCTTCGCCTAAGAGTCCTGACGAACTACGAAAGCCTTTCTGAACATGAGCGAAACCGCCAAGCCTCCGCTTCTCGTCAAGATCGCATCGCCGCGCGGCTTTTGCGCGGGCGTCGATCGCGCCATCGAGATCGTGGAGCTGTCGCTCCACAAATATGGTGCGCCGGTCTATGTCCGGCACGAGATCGTGCACAACAAGTTCGTCGTCGACAGCCTGAAGGCCAAGGGCGCGGTGTTCGTCGAGGAGCTGGACGAGGTGCCCGATGGCGTGCCGGTGGTGTTCTCCGCGCACGGCGTGCCCAAGGCGGTGCCGCACAAGGCGGCCGAGCGCGGTCTCAACTATCTCGACGCGACCTGCCCGCTCGTTTCCAAGGTCCACCGCCAGGCCGAGCGCCAGGTCGAGGCGGGACGCCACATCATCTTTGTCGGCCACAAGGGCCATCCCGAGGTGGTCGGAACCTTCGGCCAGGTCGAGCCCGGGCACATGACCCTGGTCGAAACGGTCGAGGATGTCGGGAAGCTGGCATTCGAGGATGAAACCAAGCTCTCGTTTCTCACCCAGACCACGCTGTCGGTCGACGATACCGCCGAAATCATCGCTGCGCTGAAGGCACGCTTCCCCGCGATCGTCGGCCCGAAGGCAGAGGATATCTGCTATGCCACCAGCAACCGCCAGGCTGCGGTCAAGGTGATGGCCGATGACTGCGATCTGGTGCTAGTGATCGGCGCACCCAACAGCTCCAACTCGCTGCGCCTGGTCGAGGTCGCCGAGCGCGAAGGCACCCGCGCCAAGCTGATCCAGCGCGCGGTCGAGATCGAGCTGCGCTGGTTCGAAGGCGTCAAGACGCTGGGCCTGACCGCCGGGGCGAGCGCACCCGAAATTCTGGTGCGCGAGGTCGTAGACATGCTGGGCCGCCATTTCGACGTCACCGAAGAACGGGTCAAGACGGTGGACGAGCGCATCACCTTCAAGCTGCCGCGCGCCCTGGCCAGCGAGGCCGATGCTGCCTGATGGCCGTCTATACGCATGTCAGCGCTGAGATGATGGCGCGGTTTCTGGACGACTATGACACCGGCGAGCTGATCAGCTTCAAGGGCATTGCCGAAGGCGTCGAGAACAGCAATTTCCTGGTCGAGACGCGCGGCGGCAAGGATGGCCATCGCTTCATCCTGACGCTCTACGAAAAGCGCGTCGATCCGCAAGACCTGCCCTTTTTCATGGCGTTGCTCGATCATCTGGCAGCGCGCGGCTGCCGCGTGCCGCGCGCGATTGCCGATCGGGGCGGCGTGCAGATCCGCGAGCTCGCCGGACGCCCCGCCTGCCTGATCGAGTTTCTCGAAGGCATATCGCTGACGGCCCCCAGCCCGGCCCAGGCGTATGCGGCGGGCGAGGCGCTGGCGAAGATGCACCATGCGGTCGCGGATTTCGGCGGCGCGCGGGCCAACAGCATGGGGCTTGCCAGCTGGCACGATCTGGCAGGCAGATGCGCTGGGCAGTGGCAGCAGATCGATCCGGCGCTGGAGGGCCTGGTGGAGAGCGAGCTTGCTTTTCTCTCCTCACATTGGCCGCATGACCTGCCGCAATCGGTGATCCATGCCGATCTGTTCCCCGACAATGTGCTGATGCTGGGCGATCGTGTCTCCGGGCTGATCGATTTCTATTTCTCGTGCCGCGATGCACGCGCCTATGACCTTGCGGTGACGCACAGCGCCTGGTGCTTCTCGCCCGATGGCCGCAGCTTCGATTCGGCCGTTTCGGAGGCGCTCTTGCAGGGATATCACGCCAATTTGACGCTGAATCCCGAGGAAATACAGGCGCTTCCCATATTGGCACGCGGATCGGCGCTCCGCTTCACTCTGAGCCGCGCTTATGACTGGATTAATACGCCGCCCGATGCTTTGGTGACGCGCAAGGATCCGATGGCCTTTGCCCGGCGGCTGACATTCTATGCGGACCCTGCGCATGCGGGGCTGTTCGGCTGACCGGCCTATCGGTCTGGGGCATGGATAGAGCAGAGATGAAGACGGTCGAAATCTACACCGATGGCGCGTGCAAGGGCAATCCCGGCCCGGGAGGCTGGGGCGCGATCATCCGCTATGGCAAGCACGAAAAGGAATTGTCGGGCGGCGAGCGCGACACGACCAACAACCGCATGGAGATGATGGCGGCGATCCGTGCGCTCGATACGCTGATCGAGCCCTGCCATGTGCTGCTCTATACCGACAGCAGCTATGTGAAGGACGGCATCACCAAATGGGTCGATGGCTGGAAACGCAATGGCTGGCAGACCGCCTCGAAAAAGCCGGTGCGTAATGCCGATCTGTGGCATGAGCTGATCGGCGCGGTCGCGCGGCACACGGTTGAATGGCACTGGGTCAAGGGCCATGCCGGCCATCCCGAGAACGAGCGCGCTGACCGGCTGGCGAGCAATGCTGCCGAAGCGATCATGCGGAGCTGACGCGCCCTCTCAGCGCCCGAATTCGGGCCTGCCCATCGCGCGGCCGTAAAGCGCGGCATAGCGTTCCAGCATCAGGCGCTCGTCGAACTCGGCCTCGGCCTTCGCGCGATTGGCGTTGCCGAGCGCGGTGCGCAGCGCCGGATCTTCCGCCAGGCGTCGCAGATTGTCGATCAGCCCCGCTTCGCTGCCCGGTTCGCCGAGCAGGATCGCATTGTCGGCCGCGACCATATGCGCGACATCGCCGACCATTGGCGCGGCCACCGGCAGGCCTGCGGCCATCGCCTCCATCACCGAGATCGGTTGCTGCTCGCTGTCCGACGATAGCGCGAAGATATCGAACAGCCCGACATAGCGCGCGGGGTTCTTGAGGAAGCCGGGCATCAGCAGCCGGTCGGCAATACCGAGGCGCGCCGCCTCGGCCTCGATCGCCGCGCGCTCGGGCCCCTCGCCGACGATCACCAGCCGCACCGGCCGATCGAGCGCGGCGACCGCGCGCACCAGCTGCGGCAGGTTCTTGACCGCGCGCAGCCCTGCCAATGTGCCGATGACGATCTCGCCATCGCGGCGCTGAAAGCCGGGGATCGCACCCTTTTGCGGGCGCTTGGCATAAGCGGCGACATCGATTCCGTTGGAGATGCGACGCACCCGGCTGTCGGGCTGCTTCCAGACCTTGAGCGCGATCTGTTCGAGCGTGTGCGAAGGCACGACCAGCGCATCGGTGCGCGCCAAGGCCACCATGCGGAACCAGTTGCGCTTGGCCTTGAGCTTGACCGCCTCGTCCTCGTTGAACCCGTCCTCGTGGTGGATGACCGGCGGCAGCGGCGTGATCGAATTGAAGATCGTGCGCGCCATCACACCGTCCATCGCGCCCCAGTTATAGCTCAGGATCAGGTCGAAATTGGCGAAATAGTCGGCGAACTTGCGGTAGCGCGCGAGGTTCGGCTTGCCTGCCAGCGATGGCGCATTGTTCGGGAAATCGGCGCGGATGCCGGGGGCGATCGCCGCGCGCGCGCCGAGTGCGTCGGGCACGGCGGTCAGGATCGTGTGCTGCGCTGCCTGGCCGAAATGGTTCATCAGGCGCACCGCCCGCGCCTCCTTGCCGCCAAGGTCGAAGGTGCTGTGCAGATGCAGGATGCGCGCGGGCCGCGTGGTCGACTTCATGATTTCAGGGCTATAGCCGCTCAGGCCTGGGTCGCAAGCGCCGCCGCATCGACTTTTGCCAGCATCCGGTCGATCGCCTGCACCACCTCGGGTTCCTCGAGCGAGGGCGCATGGCCCTTGTTCGCGATCGTAAGCAACTCGCCATGCGGCAGCATCGTCAGCATCCGCTTGGCTGTCGCCTCGGCGAACACATCGGACAATGCGCCGCGCACGATCAGCACTTGCGCCGGAGCGAGCCCTGTCAGCG
This sequence comes from Blastomonas sp. CCH1-A6, assembly GCF_001556365.1. Classification (NCBI taxonomy): domain Bacteria; kingdom Pseudomonadati; phylum Pseudomonadota; class Alphaproteobacteria; order Sphingomonadales; family Blastomonadaceae; genus Blastomonas; species Blastomonas sp. CCH1-A6. The sequence continues at coordinate 19,622 of NZ_LSIS01000338.1, forward strand.
CGGGCCACAGATCGACCCCCGCCTCGCCGCCTGGAACCGCAAAGGGCTCGGCGATCTTCATGTCATAATCGTAGACGATACGACCACCGGGACCGATCTTCATCGTCTTCTTGGCCATGTCGAGCCATTCGCTGACGCCATAGCCGGGAAAGACCGGTCCCTGCCCTTCCGACAACGCCCGAGCGGCGTGCATCCAGGTGGGGAAAGAGCGGCCCTGGCCGACATAATCGCGGATGCGCGCCAGCCCCTCGGCCTCCAGCTGCGGCCCGACATCGTTCAAGAGCGCGCCGACCACCCGGCCCGGCCGGGTCGAGGCGAGCAGCATGGTGATGAGGCCGCCAAGCGAGGTGCCGAAGGCGACAAAGCGCTCGATCGCCTGCTCGCGCAGCAGCGCCTCCATGTCCTGGACATAGGTGAGCGGCACATAGCTCATCGGGTCCTTGGCATAGGCGCTGTCGCCGCGCCCACGCAGATCGACGCAGATCACGCGCCACGCGCCCGCCAGCCGCTCGGCGACCTTCTCGAAATCGCGCGCATTACGGGTCAGGCCTGGAATACAGATGATCGGCGGACGATGCGCATGCTCGGGCGCCGCCGGATAATCGCGGAAATGCAGCCGCAAACCGTCGTTCGACCACCAGAACCCGTCGCTATAGCCCTGACTGTCGCTGGCCATGGTTGCATGCGCTCCCTTCACCCCCCACTATCGCCCGATGACAGCCGATCCGCAAGCCACATCGCCCTATGCGCAAGCCTACCGCGCCGACCCCGCCATCCTGACGATCGCCGATGCCATCGCGCATCCGGTCAAGGCCGCCAATTTCCCGCAAGCCGTGCTCCGCTTCCGCAATGACCGGCACGCCGCGACCGTGGGACTGGAGACGCTCGACGACAAGCGCTGGGTGCATCATTTCGGGCGGTTCAACCCGATGCCGGGCAACCTGCCCCAGCCGCTGGCGCTCGCCTATCACGGGCACCAGTTTCGCGTGTACAATCCGCAGATCGGTGACGGGCGCGGCTTCCTGTTCGCGCAGCTGCGCGACGACAGGGACCGGCTGCTCGACCTCGGCACCAAGGGATCGGGCCAGACGCCGTTCAGCCGGGATGGCGACGGGCGGCTGACGCTCAAGGGCGCGGTGCGCGAGATCCTGGCGACCGAAATGCTTGAGGCGCTGGGGGTCAACACCAGCAAGACCTTCTCGGTCATCGAGACCGGCGAGAGCCTGTGGCGCGGCGACGAGCCATCCCCCACGCGGTCTGCGGTGCTGGTGCGGCTGAGCCACAGCCATATCCGCTTCGGCACCTTCCAGCGCATCGCCTATGAGGATGACGAGGAGAAGATGGCCCATGTCGTTCGCTACGCGCTCGATACGCTTTACGACGGACAGACGAGCGAGAACGAGGCGGCGCTGCTGCTCAATCTCGCGGTCGAACGCATGGCCGATCTGGCGGCGAGCTATATGGTCGCAGGCTTCGTGCATGGCGTGCTCAACACCGACAACATGAACATCACTGGCGAGAGCTTCGATTACGGCCCCTGGCGGTTCGCGCCGAAATGGGAGCCGGGCTTTACCGCCGCCTATTTCGACCATGCGGGCCTGTACGCCTTTGCCCGCCAGCCCGAGGCGATCCACTGGAATCTCGGCCAGCTCGCGGTCGCGCTTCGGTTGATCAGCGAGGCGCCGCCGCTGATCGCCGCGCTCGAACGGTTCGGGCCGCTCTATCAGGAAGCGCTGGCGCGGCGCTTCTGCTGGCGCCTGGGCGTCGTGCCGCAGGGGCTGGAGCACGACCGCGTGCTGGTCGGTGCCGCCGAGGCGCTGATGCTGAAGGGCGGTGTGGGAATCGACGATTTCTTCTTCGCCTGGATGGGCGATGCAACCCCTGCATGCCCCGCAGCACTGATTGGCGAGCCGGGCGAGACCTTGTGGGCGGATTTCGGCGCGGTGAAGGCCGGCTATGCCCCGGCGCGCGATCGCTCGCATAGCTACTGGCACGGCGATGCACCGCAATCGATGCTGATCGACGAGGTGGAAACCATCTGGGCGGCGATCGCCGAGCGCGACGACTGGGGACCGCTGCACGCCAAGGTCGCTGCGGTTCGGGCGATGGGCGAGGCATTGGCAGGCTGAGACGGGATTCTTAGATCGTCATCCTGAACTTGTTTCAGAATCCATCGCGCCCTACAAGCCGAAGCCGCGTGACGAAAGATGGACCCTGAAACGAGCCTGGCCTGAGCGAAGTCGAAGGGTTCAGGGTGACGGGATGAGACTACCGCTGCGCCTTCACCCCAACCACACCGTCGCGGCGTGGATGGTCAGCCCGACCAGTCCGCCGACCAGCGTTCCGTTGATGCGGATGAACTGCAGGTCCTTGCCCACCGCATTCTCGACCCGCCCGGTGATAGTCTGCGCGTCCCAGCGGCGCACCGTTTCCGATACCAGCCGCACGATCTGGTCGCCATAGCGGTTGGCGATGCCGACCAGCGTCCTGCGGGCGAAGCGGTTGATCTGGGTCTGCATGCGCGCATCGTTGATCAGCGATTCGCCGATTTGCTTCAGGCCATCGCCGAATTGGCCCGAAAGCGCATTGTCGGGATCGCGCGCGGCACGGAGCAGTGCGGCGCGGCTGCGCTCCCACAGACCGTCGAGCCAGCGTGCCATTGCCGGGTTGGCCAGCATCTCCGCCTTGATGCCGCGCACCTTGTCCTGCATCTCGGGATCGTGCAGCAGGCGATGGGCGAGCGTCTCGAGCCCTTCTTCGACCTTATGGCGCAGCGGATGGTCGACATCCTCGGCCATGTCGAACAGCAGATTGTGCAAGCCGTCGATAATGCCGGTGGCGAGCCGCTCGTCGAGTCCGGTCCAGCGCATGATCGAATTGGCGCGCGATCGCACCATGTCCTTGAGCAGTTCCTCGTTGGCAAAGAGCGTACGCTGGGTCCATTTGACGATGCCGTCCATCAGCGGCAGGTGGCGGTTGTCGGCGATCGCGGCGCTGAGGATCTGGCCAAGCAGCGGCGCGACATCGAGCTTTTCAAGCTGGACCTTGAGCGCCTCCTTGGCGTTGCCCCCGAGCCGGTCCTGGTCGAGCGATTCGAGCACATCGGCGACCATGTTCGACGCGCCCAGCCGCAGCCGCCCCTCGCCCCCGGTGGGCTGGACGAGGAAGCGCCCCGCCGCGGCGGCGACATTCATGCTGCGCATCCGCCGCGCGACCACCAGTGGCGTCAGGAAGTTGCTGCGCAGGAACTGCGCCATCGTGTCGCCAATGCGGTCCTTGTTGCGCGGGATGATCGCGGTGTGCGGGATCGGCAGGCCAAGCGGATGACGGAACAATGCGGTGACTGCAAACCAGTCGGCCAGCCCGCCCACCATCGCCGCCTCGGCAAAGGCGCGGACATAGCCCCAGCGGTCATCGACATGCCCCTCGGCCCAGTGCGTCGCCAGGAACACGCCCGCCATCACCACCAGCATGCCCGTGGCAATGGCCCGCATGCGCCAGGCCGGATCGGCCTGGCGGGCTGCGGGAGCGGTCTGCATCTTCAGGCCCGGTCCGCTCACTCGGCCGGCTGAACCTCTGGCGTATCGTGGCGGTTATCGCCCGGCTTGTAGGTGAGCAGACGGTTGCGCAGCCACGGACCCACGCGCTTTTCGACGCCATCGGCGAGGCTGAAGCCTGCGGGAACGATCACCAGCGTCAGCAGCGTCGAGACGATCAATCCGCCGATCACCACCGTACCCATCGGGGCACGCCATGCACCGTCGCCCGAGAGCGAGAGCGCGGTCGGGATCATGCCGAACACCATCGCGACCGTTGTCATGATGATAGGCTGCGCACGCTTGTGCCCGGCATCCATAATGGCCTCGTGCTTGGGCACGCCCCGATGCATCTCCTCGATCGCGAAGTCGATCAGCAAGATCGAGTTCTTCGACACGATGCCGAGCAGCATCAGAACCCCGATCAGCACCGGCATCGATACCGGCTGGCCGACGGCCCAGACGAGCAGGATTCCGCCCAGCGGAGCAAGCGCCAGCGAGCCCATGTTGACCAGCGGCGACATCAGCCGCTTGTAGAGCAGCACCAGCACCGCAAAAACGAGCAGCACGCCCGAGACCAGAGCGATGATGAAGTTGAGGATCAGTTCCGCCTGCCATTCCTGCTCGCCAAAGGGCTTGTTGCTCACCCCAGTCGGCAGGTTCTTCATGATCGGCAGGTTGTTGATCTTCTCCATTGCCTGGCTGGTCACCACGCCCTGGGCAAGGTCTGCGCCGACGAACACGCGACGCTCCTGATTGTAGCGCTGGATCGTGGTCGGGCCCGAGCCGAACGAAATATCGGCGACGCGGCTGAGCGGCACCGACCCGCCTGCAGCGGTCTGCACCGGCAGGTTCTGTATGGTCTCGAAATCGTAGCGCGATTCCTTTGGCAGGACGACGCGGATCTGGATCTGACGATCAGACAACGAGAATTTCGCTGCGTTCTGCTCGATCTCGCCCAGTGTCGCAATCCGTATAGCCTGGCTGAGTGCGGCCGTGGTGATGCCCAGCTGCGCGGCCAGGTCGGCGCGCGGCTTCACGATGATTTCCGGTCTGCGCATGTCAGCGTTGACACGAGGTCCGGTTACCTCTTTCAGCCCCTTCATCTGTTCGACCAGCGTAGCCGCCGCGCTATCCAGCTTGTCGGGGTCGGAGCCAGTAAGCATGATCGAGATATCGCGATTGGTGCCGCCACCACCCGATTGCGATGCGAAGGTCACCCGCGCGTCAGGAATGGCCTGAAGCGTCGGGGCCAGATCCCGTTCGAACTCAAACGACTTCTTCTTGCGATCCTTCTTGAGCGTGACGAAGATGGTGCCATTGCCCTCGCGAATGCGGATCAGGGCGCGCTCGACTTCGGGCTGCTTGTACATGATCGCGGCGACCTTGTCGGCCACCACCTCGGTCTGCTCCAGCGTCGTGCCGGGCACCATCTCGATCTGGATGCGGCTGTTATCCTCGTTGATCGTCGGCTGGAACTGAGCCGGCGTGATCATGAAGAGGACAACGGTGAGCACAAAGGCAAGCATGCCGATTCCCATCATCCAGACGCGATGATCAAGGAACAACGCGACCAGCTTGCGGCCAAGGCTGGGATTGGATCCCCGAAAGGCCTTGGCCCGGCTCTGGTCGAGCGAGAAGCCGAGAACCCTCATGTACATGTCCATCAGGCGGCCCTCGCCGTGCGAGGCGTGGCCCTTGGCTTCCAGAAAATAGGCCGCGATCATCGGCGTGATCATGCGCGCGACGGCAAGGCTCATCAGCACCGAAACGACGATGGTGAAGCCGAAATTCTTGAAGAACTGCCCCGAGATGCCAGGCATCAGGCCCACGGGCAGGAACACCGCGACGATGCAGAACGAGGTCGCGACCACCGCTAGGCCGATCTCGTCCGCCGCGTCGATCGATGCCTGATAGGCCGATTTGCCCATGCGCATGTGCCGGACGATATTCTCGATCTCCACGATCGCGTCATCGACGAGCACACCCGCGACCAGGCCGAGCGCGAGCAGCGACAGGAAATTCAGGTTGAAGCCGAGCAGATCCATGAACCAGAATGTTGGGATCGCCGAGAGCGGAATGGCAATCGCCGAAATGATCGTCGCGCGCCAGTCGCGCAGGAAGAAAAACACCACGACCACCGCCAGCACCGCGCCTTCGACCATCGCCGAGATCGAGCTTTCATACTGACCCTCGGTATATTCGACACTGGTGCCGAGCGGGATGAACTCGATTCCCGGGTTCTCTTTCTTGAGGTCGTCCATTGCCTTGAGAGCTTCGTAATAGACGGTCACGTCCGAAGCCCCCTTGGACCGCGTCATGGCAAAATTCACGACCTCCTTGTCGCGCACCTTGCTGATCGAGGTCGGCTCGCCATAGCCGTCGGTCACGGTCGCGATATCGGTGAGCTTGACGGTGCGCCCGTTGCCGAGCGGCACCTGGGTCTGCGACAGGTCGAAAGCGGTATCGGCATTGCCGAGCACGCGGAGCGACTGCTTGGTGCCACCAATATCTGCGCGGCCTCCGGCAGCATCGATATTGATCTGGCGCAGCGCGTTGTTGACCTGCGAGGCCGTAACACCCAGCGACTGCATCTTCTGAGGGTCCAGCACCACACGAATTTCTCGGTTGACCCCGCCAAAGCGGTCGATCTCGGCCATCCCGTCGATCGCGAGCAATCGCTTGGTCACTGTATCATCGACGAACCAGCTCAGCTGCTCGATCGTCATGTCGTCGGCTTCGACCGCATAATAGGCGATTGGCTCGCCGGTTGCGTCGACCTTGGTCACCGATGGCTCCAGAATGCCCTCGGGCAAACTGCCGCGAATCTGGTCGACCGAGTTCTTGACCTCGTTCACCGCTTCGATGACATCCGTGCCGATCTCGAATTCGACAAAGGTGCTCGACGACCCTTCGCTGGCGGTCGAGCTGATATTCTTAACACCATTGATCGACCGAACGGCGGATTCGATGCGCTGGGTGATCTGGTTCTCGATCTCGGTCGGGGCTGCGCCGGGCTGCGAGATGACGACCTGCACCGCCGGGAAGTCAATGTCCGGATTGTTCACCACATCCATGCGCATGAAGCTGAGGATGCCGGCGAACAGCAGACCGGTGAAGAAGACGAGCGGGATGATCGGATTGCGGATCGACCAGGCCGACATGTTCCGGAAGTTCATCGCTTTTTCCTCGTCCCGCCGGGCGCTGCGCCCGGTCCAGCTACGTTATCCCAATACGGCCAGATGCAGGCCCCATGCAACCCGTGCAGCCCGGCAAGAACGCCACCGGGCGGCCCCTCTCGACCAACGCACGCACCCTTTCGACAACCGGCAGCGGCAAGGGCCGCGTGCGCCGTACCCGCCAGGTCAGCCGCGCTTGCCCTGCATCTGCGGGCGCACCGTCTCGCCGGGATTGAGGAAGCCGCCTGCATAGAGCACGACGCGCTCCTTGCCGCTGATGCCCGTCGCGATCGCGATGCCGCGCGGCGTCACGGTGCCGGTGGTCACGTTGCGCCGCTCGACCTTGTTGTCCTTGTTGATGACATAGACATAGCTGCCCTTGTCGTCGCTGAGCACGGCGGACTCAGGCAGCACAGGGGACTGGCTCGATCCGCTGATCACCGCAGCGCTGGCAAAACCGCCCGGACGCAGCGCCTTGTCATAGCCCAGCGCGATGCGGGCAACGCCCTGACGCGAGGTCTCGTTGATGATCGGCGCGACCTGCCAAACCCGGCCGCTGAAGGTCCGGTCGGTGCCGACCGGGCGCACATCGGCGCGCACGCCAACGCTGAGCGCGGCAAGATCGGCCTCGCCCATCTGCGCGCGCAGCTCCATCTCGCCGCCAGCCGCCATGCGGAACAGCACGCCGCTGCCGCCGCCGACCACCTGGCCAGGCTCGACATTGCGCTCGAGCACCAGACCCGATTCGGGCGCGCGGATGCTGAGGCGGCCATTGCGCGCCTGCGCCTCGCGCAGCTGCGCCTTGGCCACCTCGACGCGCGCCACCGCCGCATCGCGCGTCGCGCGGCGACGATCGACATCGGCCTTGGAGATGAATCCGCGATCGACCAGCTGCAGCGCACGGTCGAGCTCATTCTGCGCGAGCACCGCATCGGCCTGGCTCACCTGGATCTGGGCCGCGAGCGAGCGCGCCTGCTGGGTCTGGACGTCCTGATCGATGACCGCGAGCACCTGGCCGGTGCGCACCCAGTCGCCCGGCTGCACCAGCACGCGGATCACCTGGCCGCCTTCGCCCGCGATGCCGATCGGCATTTCGCGCCGTGCAGCCAGCGTTCCGGTGGCATTGATGACGCGCTCGACCGAGCCCGAACCAGGCACGATCACGGTCACTGCCGGGGCCTGCGATTCGCTCTCGCCAGCACCGGCCTTCGCGCCTTCGCCTGCAGCCGTCTCGGGCTTGCCGCCGAAGAAATACACGCCCGCCGCCACCAGCAAGGCGAGGACGACAATGGCAATGATGATGTTGCGACGCCGTCCCGACCGGGCTGCGCCGTCAACCTCCGACCCATAAAGATCTTCGCTGCGTGCGGTGATGGTGTCGCCGCCAAAGCTGCTTTCGTAATTCATTGCCCGATCCGTCCAAACCTCGTGGCTCTCCGCAACAGTCCGCATCGATCGATGCGCGATCGATCTCGCGATCTGCGGAGACCATGCTCCCCGGAAACGCCCATGCGCTCGGGAAACGTCATGGCACTGTGTTATCCAATTAAGTCACCACGCGCAAGCCATAATGCTGCGCTGCACGCGGCGCGCTTTAGAACCTGTCAGGCAGGATGGCAATTGTTGGAGGTTAATGCGCGCAGCAAAAAGGGCACCGGAGCCATGCACCGGTGCCCTTTTCGGATGGAAAAGCCCCGCTTTGCGGGCGGTGTGCCGTTACCGTGCGCGACCGCGCTGCACCAGGTTGACGATCGCCAGCAGGACGACCGCACCCAGGAACGAGGTCAGCAGCGTCAGCGGATCAAAGGCGTCCGCGCGCAGGCTGCCGCCGCCGATCAGTCCGCCGAACAGGAACCGGCCCAGCACCGAACCGATACAGCCGACCACCACGTTCCAGAAAATGCCCATCTGCGCGTCGCGGTTCATCACCTTGCTGGCCAGCCAGCCCATGATGCCGCCCATGATCAGCGCCAGAATCAAACCCATGTCTTCCTCCTGTTTTGTCCCGATGCCGCGGCCCGGGAAAAACGGGGTCGGTCATCCTGGCTGGGTTACGGCAGAGCGACGGAACGGTTCCCCGCCACGACGAACGAAAGCCGCGAACGGGAAGGATTTTACAGGCTGAGCGGATGCGGCAGGTCGAGTGCGATGCCGTTCACCCGGGCCACCTCGAGCGCCCAGACATGCACCTTGTCGATCTCGTCGCCATAGGCGCGGCGGGCAAAATCCTGCTCGGCTGCACGATCTTCGGCGCTGAAAGCCTGGCCGAACTTGGAATGGCTGGTAAGCGCAGGGTTGGCGAGCATCGCCTGTTCCAGTGCGGGTGTCAGCCCCAGACCGAAATGGCGCGCCAGTGCCTTCAGATGGTCGGGCTTGGCAGCCGTCAGCGTTTCGCTGTCGAGCGTCGCGACCCGCTCGGGGCCCAGCGCGCGCGCAATCTGGCCGAACTGGCGATGCTGCACCAGCCAGCCGACTGCGGCGACCTGCAGATCGCTCTGGCGGAAGAAGTCCGCCGGGCCGAAGCCCAAGTCGACCCCGCCTTCGCGCAGCTGCCCCTCGAGCAGCTCGCGCGCCCAGAGGCGGCACCAGAGCCCCTTGCGCGCGACCGAGGCGAGGAACACCGGCAGCGGCGCGTACAGCAGCAGCGCGCGACTTTCCGGCCGCAGCGCCATCACTGCCTGAATCAGCGGGTTGAAGATGTTAGATGGCTTGACCACCACCGCTTCGCCGGGGCCGAACGGGCGCTGCAGCAGCGCCAGCGACACATCGAGCACAGCGGCGACCTGGCGCCGGTCTGCCCCGCGCCAGCGCCAGCCCATCATGTCGTTGCACAGCATCGGCTCGGACAGCCCCATGGCCAGGCCCGGCACGTCGAGCGCGCGCACCAGCATGGTCGATGCGCAGAAAGCGGAGTGGAAGATGAAATGGAGCGGCGCCCGCGGTGCACCGGCCGCGAGCGCCTGCGCGCGCGGTACCGGAACGACCTGCGCGGCCTCGCCGAGATATTCGTCGGTGAGGAAGGTGGCCCGGCGGTGCTGGTCCCGCGCGACATGGCGAAACTGGAACGCGTCCTGCACCGCGTCATAGCGATGCGCATGCCAAAGGGAATCGCGCACCAGAGCGGCCTTGTCGCCGGATAAATCGGGGCCGGTATCGGTCATCGCGGCGATCCTTGCCAATCCCCCGGCAGCGTGGCAAGCAGGACGTGGTCGGGGGACTAGCAACATATGGCAGTAACTGCACAAAATGATCCGGTAGCGTTGAACAGCGCCGGGATGGCGGCTTTGCGCGAGGGGCGCTTTGCCGAAGCTGCACGCGCCTTCGAGGCAGCGACGCGGGCCGATCCGGGCGCCACCGCCTTGTGGCGCAATCTGGCGACGGCCCGGCGCGCACTTGGCGACGACCAGGGCGAACTTGCCGCACTAGACGCCGCACTCGACATCGATCGGCGCGATTTCATGGCATGGCTGCGCAAGGCCGAGGCGCATCAGCGAACCGGCGACGAGGCCAATGCATTGGCAGCCTGGCAGGCTGTGCTTCAGCTTGCCGCGCATCTCGACCCGCTGCCCGAAGCGCTGGTGCCCGTGCTGCAGGTGGGCCGTGATTTCTGCGCCGCCTGCACCAGCCGCATCGAATATCAGGTCATGGACGCGCTGGGCGACTTTCAGGCGCGGATGCCGACCACTGCGGGGCGACGCGCACGCGCCTTTGTCGACGCCGCGATGGGCAAGCGCAAGATCTACACCAACGAATGCAACGGCCTGTGCTATCCTTTCCTGCCCGCGGACGAGTTTTTCGAGGAAGCGCATTTCCCCTGGTTTGCACAGGTCGAGGCCAGGACAGACGCCATTCGCGAGGAGATGCTGGCGCTGCTCGCCGATCCCGGCGATGCGCTGCGCCCCTATGTGCGGATGGAAAAGGGAGCGCCGCAGAGCAAATGGTCACCGCTAGACCAGTCGCTTGCCTGGGGGGCCTGCTTCCTGTGGGAATATGGCAAGCCCAATGCCACCGTGCTGGAGCGCTGCCCGGCCACCGCACAGGCGCTCAGCGGAATCCCGCAGAGCATCATCCCAGGCCGCGCGCCGACCGCCTTTTTCTCGATCCTCAAGCCGCGCACGCGCATTCCGCCGCATACCGGCGTCACCAACACCCGCGCGATCGTCCACCTGCCGCTGATCGTTCCCGATGGTTGCGGCTTTCGGGTGGGTGGCGAAACGCGCGAATGGAAGGTCGGCACGGCCTTTGCGTTTGACGATACCATCGAGCACGAAGCGTGGAACGACAGCGACGAGATGCGCGCCGTCCTGATCTTCGATGTGTGGAACCCGCATCTCACGCCTGAGGAGCAGGAAGTGATCGCAGGCTATTTCGCTGCAGCCGATGCAACCGGTTTCAATACCAATCTGGCTTAACTTTGCTGCGCGCGCACAAATTTGCGGTTTGTTTCAATATCCGTTGATGATACGGTCTGAGCATGCAAGCACACTGGTAGCCTTGCCCTCGGCTGCCTGGAACATCAACCTGCGCTCGCCCCCAGCGGCTTTTGCGCCCATCGACGGATGACACAGCATGAAGAAGACTGCGATGATTCTGGCTGCCGCCGCCTCGTGCATCAGCATGCCGCTCACGGCAGTGAGCGTGTACGCCAAGCAGCCGACGAACAAGGAAGACCCGCAGTCGGATGACAACAAGATCCGTTGTCGCAAGATCGAATCGACCGGTTCGCTGATCAAGAAGAGCAAGGTCTGCAAGACCGTGGCGGAATGGCGCATGATCAGCACGAAGGGCAATCAGAACGTGCGCGACTTGGTCGAATCGGGGCAGATCTGTGCCGGCGGCCCCTGCGCCGGGACCAACTGACACGCCATTCCTTGCCCCTCATTGCTGACCTCGGCGGGTCGGGCCTGACCCGATGATCCCGCGCGAACTCCTCGCCACGGCAGAGGTGCCGGGCGGAGACGAGCCCCTGCGTCTGATCCGCAGGGGCAGCGAATATTCGATCATGCTCGGTGCGAACGAGCTGATGAACAGTCGGCTCAGCGGCTCCGAAGAGGCGATGAGCACGCTCGCCGCCGCACGAATCGCGGGGGTGTCCGCGCCGCGCGTGCTGATCGGCGGGCTGGGCATGGGCTTTACCTTGCGCACCGCCCTGCAGGCCTTCGGCGCCCGCGCATCGATCGAGGTGGCAGAGCTGGTCCCCGAGATCGTCGACTGGGCACGCGGGCCGATGGCGCATCTGCACGCAGGCACGCTCGACGATCCGCGCGTCAGCATTCATGTCGGTGATGTCGGTGGGCTGATCCGCAGCAGCGCCGGGCGCTTCGATGCCATCCTGCTCGATGTCGACAACGGCCCGGACGGGCTTTCGCGCGAGGGCAACGATGCGCTTTATACGGCGCAGGGGTTGCAGCAGGCCCGGGCTGCGCTGGGGCCCGGCGGCGTGCTGGCGGTGTGGTCGAGCGGCCCCGATCCGCGCTTCACCTCAAGGTTGCGCAAGGCCGGCTTTGCGGTGGAGGAGGAGGTTGTCCGGGCGCGGCGAACCGGCGGCGGCGCGCGGCACACGATCTGGCTGGCCCAGCGCCGCTGATCCGGCTTACAGGTCGGGCGTGCGGACCTCGTCGGCGCGCTCTCCGGGGCGCGGCTCCAGTCCGTAGCGCTTGACGAGTTCCCAGACATGGTCGGGGATCATCGATTTCATCCGCGCCGGGGCCGATCGACGCAGGTGCAGCACGGTCTCGATCGCCTTCATCTCGACCCTTGCACGCGCGAATTCCGCGCCGCGCGGCCCGATGCGCGGCATCAGCCAGCCGAAGATTCCTCGCAGCACCTTGGGCATGCGGCGCAGCGGCAGGCCGCCCGCGGCGCGCTCGGTATTCGCCAGAAAGCCCTTGACCGGGCCGGCGCGATTGCCCGCGCTGGTAACGTCGCGGGTGCGCAGCTCCTGCCCCAGCAGCTCGACCAGCTCCTCGCCGCGCTCGTTGCGCACCACCAGCCACTGCTTGCCGCCGCCGGCCATATAGCCGATGGTGATATCGGCCAGGACGTTGGTATAGTCGACACAGGTGCGGCAGGTCAGCGGGAAGAAGTCCGAGGGCAGATCGGCAATCGGCAGTTGCAGGAAGGGAACCTCGCGCACGCTACCATCATCGAAGCGCAGCTCGACATGATAGTCGGAGCGGAATTCGAGATAGCAGATGCTGTCCGGCGCGTCCGACAGCAGCTTGAGGAACAGGTGGAAATTCTCGGTCGTGGTGTTGTCGGCGCACGGTGTTCCGATGACGTAGATGCGCTCGAAACCCAGTTCGGCCTCGAGCGCGCGCAGCGCGTGCACCTGGCAGGGAATGCCGATCAGCGCGATCCGCTTGTGCCCGGCCGCTCTCGCCGGTTCGAGCAGCGCCAGCAGCGGCGCATAGCCCATGCGCATCCCGCGCACCCCGGCCATGTCTTCTGCCCGCGTGATCAGGACCGGATTGGGCCGCCAGCGATCTTCGGGATGCGGCCCGATCGCCAGCACGGCATCGACCGCACCGGTTTCCAGCAACCGCTCGCCGAGCCGCGAAACGATTCCGGTCCATTGCGCGCCGGGCGACGGGGTGATCAGCTCGCCTGCGACCATGCGGCGGAAGGGGCCGAAGAACAGTTCGTCCGGCCGTTCAGGATCGCGCGTGCGGCCATGGACCTGGCGCTCGAGCGTTTCGTAGTCCGGCTTGAGAAACTGGCACACCCGGCCGCAGGCCTTGGGATCGCTGCTGCGCGAAATGCCGCAATCCGTGCACAGACGGCGCGGGGCCGCAAGCGCGAATCCCTCCAGTTCGGCAAAGCGTATGTCGGTTTCCCCCTGGGCCATTGCGTGCCGTCTTACCCCCCTTTTGGCCATCACGACACAATTTTCCCGTTATTGTACAGGCTGTAACGGCTACATTCGGGGCAACTTCCCACAAGGTGAATTTGCCGCTAAGTTCAGCCCCCATGCGAAAGGCGGAAAACATGCAGTGGTCCAGTAGCGAACAGCAGGGATGCGTGATTGCCAGCCCCGATGGCCGTGTCGATGAGGCAACCGCCGAGGCGTTTACCGAACATCTGGCCGCCAGCGTGACCATGGCCGCCGATTCGCCGGGCAAGAAGCTGATCGTCGATTTTGCCGGGCTCGATTACATGTCGTCGCGCGGCCTGCGCGCACTGACGCTCGCCAAGCGCCAGGCAGATGCGGCCGGTGTTGCGATGGCGCTGGCGCGTCCCAACGAGGTAATGCGCGAAATTCTGGCAATCAGCCGGTACGACAAGCTGTTCCCAGTCTCGGACAGCATCGAGGCCGCAATCTAGCACGCTGGCGACACGGGGACGCCGCGCAACAATCAGGGGGGATGCGATGCTGGTCCGTTTCTGGGGAACACGGGGGTCCTTGCCCGTTGCTGCCACCGCATCGATCGTACAGGACAAGGTCGCACACGCGCTGCTTGCCGCATCGGGCCGCAGCTTTGCCGATATCGAGGAAGCGCGCAGCTTTGCGCGTAGCGAACTGGATTTCGCCGTCAGTGGGACCTTTGGCGGGGCCACGACCTGCGTCGAGATCGAGGCCGGGGATCCGGCGAACGGCGATGCCTTCATCCTGTGCGACATGGGCAGCGGGCTGCGGGGCTTCGGTCTTGATGCGATGCGTCGCTGCGCTGCGGGTCACGCAAGGGTCTATCACTTCTTCATGTCGCACCTGCACTGGGACCATATCATGGGCTTCCCGTTCTTCGTGCCAGCCTTCGACCCCAATGCGCATATCGTCATCCATTCCGGGCACGAGGATGCCGAAGAGGCGCTGCGCCGCCAGCAGGAGGAAATCTCCTTCCCGGTAAAATTCGACTGGCTGCGCGCGAAGATCGAGTTCCGCACGCTCAAGGTGGGCGAGACCTATCAGATCGGCGCGGTGCAGGTGGAGCTGATGGAACAGCACCATTCGCACAGCAGCTTCGGTTATCGCTTCACCGATGCCGAGGGCAAGGTGGCGGTCTTCAGCACCGACAGCGAACACAAGCTCGACCGGATGGAAGGCGAGGCCGATGTCGAACAGTTCTTCCGTGCGGCGGACCTGGTCATCTGCGACACGATGTATTCGCTCGCCGACAGCGTTTCGATGAAGGAGGACTGGGGCCATTCCAGCAACATCGTCGCGATCGACCTGTGTCATGGCGCGCGGGCGAAGCGGCTGGCGCTGTTCCACCACGAACCGGTCTATTCGGACGCCGATATCGCGCGCATGCACGCCGAAAGCGTGCGCTACGAGGAGCTGACCCGCGAGCACGATCCGCTGGAGGTGCTGTGCGCCTATGATGGCCTCGAAGTCTCGCTCTAGCGCCGTTCGGATCAGCAGTCCGCCGCGCGGCCTGTGGCGGGCGGCGCTCATCGGATTCACGCTTGCTGCCCTGCTCAGCCTCGCGCTGGGCACGCGCGAGCAGAATATCGTGTTCGATGGCTGGCAGCGCATCGCCCCACGCGACCTTTCCGAAAGCCAGGTCCGCATCGTCGCGATCGGCGATGAAAGCCTGGAGGTGATCGGCAGCTGGCCCTGGCCGCGCCGGGTGCTCGCGACCATGACCCAGCGCATTGCCGAGGGCGGCGCAGCGGCGATCGGTTTCGACATCCTGTTCGTCGAGCCCGACGCGGTCAGTCCGACACGCTTTTCGCGGCTCTATGCGCCCGACGACCCGGCGATCCAGGCATGGCTTGATCAGCTCGGCAGCATGGACAGCGATTTTGCCGATGCGATCAGCACCGCGCCGGTCGTGCTTGGCCGTGCTGGCGTCAAGCTGCGCGGGGCGGACCCTGCCAGCCTCACCCAATGGGCGACGATAGACGGGACCCCGCCCCCTGCCCTCGCCCGCTACCCGCTCGTGCAGAGCAATCTCAAGGAGCTGGAGGCCCGGGCGCCCGGCTTCGGCTTGCTCAACGGGGCGCCCGATGGCGATGGCGTGGTGCGCAGCGTGCCGCTGGTCATGAAGACCGGCGAGGCTCTGGTGCCCGGGCTGGCGCTCGAGATGATGCGTGTCGCGATCGAGCAGCGCACCGGCACCGATCCCGAGATCGAGCTCAGCCCCGACAGCGTCACCATCGGACAGCGCCGCATCCCGGTGAACGATCAGGGGCGGATGCGGCTGCATTTCGCCGAAATCCCGGAGGCCCATGTCTATTCGGCGATCGAGATCATGTCGCAGGAGTTCGACCTCTCGCAGCTCAAGGACAAGATCGTCCTCGTTTCGCTGACCGCAGAGGGCACGCAGGATATCGTCGCGACGCCCCTGGGCTCCGAAATGTTCGGCGTGCTGATCCAGGCGCAGGCCGCCGACACGATCAACCGGGGCGGCTGGCTCGATCGCCCCTGGACCATGCCGGCAGCCGAATGGGCCGTCGGCGGGCTGCTCGCCATCGTCCTGCTGCTGCTCGCCACCGGCCAGGCACCGGCGCGCAGCCGCTGGCTGGTGCTCTCGGGCGCGGCGGCAAGCCTGCCGCTGGCGAGCTGGCTGCTGTTCCGCTTCGGCGACCTGCTGTTCGATCCGATCCGCCCGGTGCTGCTCGGCAGCGGTAGCGCGCTCGCGGTATTCGCCGCGCTGTTCAACGAGGCCCGGCGCGAGCGCGCGGCGCTGCGCGATGCGCAGAACCGCAGCGAGGGCGAACTTGGTGCGGCCCGCTCGATCCAGCTGGGCATGCTGCCCGATCGCACCGCATTGGCAAGGCTCGACCCGCGCATCGATATCGCCGCGCAGCTCGAAGCCGCCAAGTCGGTCGGCGGCGATTTCTACGACATCATCCGGCTGGACAAGGACCGCATCGTCATCCTGATCGCCGATGTCACCGGCAAGGGCGTGCCCGCCGCGCTGTTCATGGCCTTGTCCAAGGCGCTCTCGCGCAGCGTGATGCTGCGCGCGCCGGGCGGGCTCGCCGATGCCGCCGCGCAGCTCAACGAGGAGCTGATGCGCGACAGCGGCGATGCGCTCGGCCTCACCATGCTGCTGGGCATCATCGACCTTTCGACAGGGCGCGCCGAATTCGTCAATGCGGGCCATGACAATCCGCTGCGCATCACCACCGACGGGCAGGTTATTGAGGAAGCGATGGAGGGCGGCCCGCCCTTCTGCATCATGGATTATCCCTGGCCCGCCGAGGAAATCGTGCTCCAGCCCGGCGAGGCGCTGGTGCTGATCACCGATGGCGTGACCGAGGCGCAGAACCGGCAGGATCAGCTGTTCGGCAACGATCGCACCCGCGCCGCATTGGTCGCCGACCAGAGCAGCGCCGCGGCGATGGTCGCCAGCCTGTGCGGCGCCGTGCGCAGCTTCGAGGACGGCGCGGATGCGAGCGACGACCTGACCGTTGTTGCCTTCCGCTATCTGGGTGCTAATCCCGCCTGATCACCGGCAGGAGGCCCCGATGTCCGATATTGCACGTCCCCGGCGCAGCGCGCTGTACATGCCCGCATCGAACCCGCGGGCGCTCGCCAAGGCGCGCAGCCTGCCCGCCGATGTCATCATCCTCGACCTCGAGGACGCGGTTGCGCCCGAGGCAAAGGAGGACGCGCGGACGGCAGCGATTGCCACGGCGGCAGAGGGCGGGTTCGGTCATCGCGAATTGGTCATCCGCATCAACGCGCTCGACACGCCCTGGGGGCAGGATGACCTTGCCGCAGTGGCGAAGGCAGAGGTGGACGGCGTGCTGATTCCCAAGGTGATGCGCCCCGCCGACATAACCGCGTGCAACGCCGCGCTCGCCGAGGCACCCTCGCGGCTCAAGCTCTGGGCGATGATCGAGACCTGCGCGGTGGTGCCGCATCTCGATGCGCTCGCGGCTTTGGGCGGCTCCACGCGGCTGTCGACCTTCGTGATGGGGGTGAACGATCTCGCCAAGGAAATGCGCGCGCGGCTGACGCCTGAACGCACGCCGTTCCTGCCGATCCTGACGCTCGCTGTCGCCGCTGCGCGCGCGCATGGCGTCGCCGTGCTCGACGGGGTGTGCAACGAGTTTCGCGACCTGGCTGTGTTCGAGGCCGAGGCGCACCAGGGGCTGCTGTTCGGCTTCGACGGCAAGACGCTGATCCATCCCGACCAGGTCGCGCCGTGCAATGCGGTCTTCTCGCCCAGCGAGGACGAACTGGCCTGGGCGCAGGCCGTCATCGCCGCGTTCGCCTTGCCCGAGAACGCCGGCAAGGGCGCGATCCGGGTCGAGGGGAAAATGGCCGAGCTGCTCCATCTGGAACAGGCGCGGCAGCTGGTGGCTATCGCGGAGCGGATCGCAGCGTCGGCGTGACTCAGCCCGCCCGGTTCTTGCGCCGGAGGTCACCCTTACAGCGTTCGGAACAGGTTTTCACATTGTCCCAGTCGCGCGCCCATTTCTTGCGCCAGGCAAAGGGCCGCCCGCAGGCCTCGCAGGTCTTTTCGGGCAGGGTCGACTTGGTATAGCGCTTGTCCGGCATGGCGGCGATATGGGCGCAGCGCCTCTCCCCCGCCAGAGCCGCGCGCAAATTTGTCGGCGCGCTCTTGCCCGCCCGAACGCCCGCGCTATCGTGGGCGCATGCGCACCCTCGCCCTGGCACTTGCCCTTCTCGCCCCGCTGGCCCTCGCCCCCGCTCCGCTGCACGCGCAGACAGAAGCGTCGCTTCCCGATGTCGAGGAAAAGTCGATCCCCGAACTATCGGCGATGCTCGCTTCGGGCAAGGTCACCAGCGAGCAGCTGGTCAACGCCTATATCAACCGGATCGGGCGGATCGACGAGGATTCGAGCATCCAGCTCAACAGCGTCATCGCGCTGATGCCCGATGCGCTGACCGAAGCGCGGACACTCGATGCCGAGCGCAAGGCGGGCAAGCTGCGCGGGCCGCTGCACGGCATCCCGATCCTGATCAAGGACAATATCGAGGCGAAGGGCCGCATCCCCACCACGGCAGGGTCGACCGCATTGCTCGCCAATGTCACCGACCGCGACGCGCCGCTGGTTGCCCGGCTGCGCGCGGCGGGCGCGATCATCCTGGGCAAGACCAACCTGTCGCAATGGGCGAACATCCGTTCGAACGATTCGGTCAGCGGCTGGTCGAGCGTCGGCGGGCTGGTGAAGAACCCCTATGCGCTCGACCGCAACACCTGCGGCTCGTCCTCGGGCAGCGGCGCGGCAGCGGCGGCGAGCCTCGCGGCCGCGACGATCGGAACCGAGACCGACGGGTCGATCATCTGCCCGTCGTCGATCAACGGGCTCGTCGGGTTCAAGCCGACGCTCGGCCTTGTCTCGCGCACGCATGTGATCCCGATCAGCCATAGCCAGGATACCGCAGGGCCCATGGCGCGCAGCGTCACCGATGCGGCGCTGCTGCTCACCGCGCTGGCGGGCAGCGATCCGGCAGACCCGGCGACGGCGGAGGCGGACAAGCGCAAGACCGATTATGCCGCAGGGCTCTCGCCGGATTACTTGAAGGGCGTGCGCATCGGCGTGCTGATCGACCGGCGCGGCGGCAACGCGCGCGTGCAGGCGGCGTTTGCGCAGGCGCTCGAGAAGCTGAAGGCCGCAGGCGCCGAGCTGGTCGAGATCGCGGACAGCCGCACCGGGCTCGAGGGGCTGGGCGAGGCCGAGTTCAAGGTGCTGATGGTCGAGCTGAAGGCGGACCTCAACGCCTATCTCGCCACCACGCCTCCGCAAGTCACCGCGCGCACGCTCAAGGACGTGATCGCTTTCAACACCGCGAACGCCGAGACCGAGCTCGCCTGGTTCGACCAGTCGCTGTTCGATCTGGCCGAGAGCCAGAAGGGTCTCGACGATCCCGAGTACAGGGAGGCGCTGGCCAAGTCGAAGCGCCTCGCAGGGGCGGAAGGCATCGACAAGCTGCTCAAGACGCACAATGTCCGCTTCCTAGTCGGCCCCAGCACCGCTCCCGCCTGGGTCAGCGACCTAGTCAATGGCGATCACAGCATCGGCCCCAGCCAGAGCCAGTTGCCCGCCGTGGCCGGCTATCCGCACATCACCGTGCCGATGGGTCTGGTCGCCGGGCTGCCCGTCGGCCTGTCGATCATCGGCAGCCAGTGGCAGGACCATGAGGTGATCAAGGCCGGCTACGCCTTCGAACAGGCGAGCAAGGCGCGGTTTGCGCCGACTTATGCCGCCAGCGCCGATGCGAAGGCGGACCCGATGGGGCGGTAAGCCTCAGGACACCAGCAAGCGCCGATTGTGCCGCTGCATTTCGTGATGTCCAACATGCGGGGTCATGATGCGGGACAGGCCTGCCATGCGAGCAGCTTATCCGCCGTTGCACCCTGGGAGCATTTAGTATCGTGTCCCCGGAATTCGGCGCGCATGGATGCGTCCGGCATAGGCGCGGTTCACCCTCGACAACGCAGCGCGC
>NZ_LSIS01000339.1:0-318 GCF_001556365.1 Blastomonas sp. CCH1-A6
TGTCATAGACGTTGGCCGTCACCTGAGCGGTGATCTGGCCGGGAAGGTCCGAACGTATGCCGGTGATGAGCGCTGCGGGAATGACACTGCCGGCCTGCACGATGTTGGGCGAGGCCGGCGCAGTCAGGCGCTCGATGATCACCGTGCGCTGGCCGGACGCCTGCGCCATGAAGGCGCGCTTGGCGGCCTGGTCGCCCTGCGCGGCCTCGGCCGGCTGCGGAGCGGCGGCTTCGGGCGTTGCGATTGCAAGGTTCGGCAGCGAAGGCATCGCAGCGGCCCCGGCGCTGCTGCCGCCGAGGAACACACCGCTCATGCGCG
>NZ_LSIS01000340.1:0-21547 GCF_001556365.1 Blastomonas sp. CCH1-A6
CCATTGAATGTCTCCCCCTCTCCCCTTGAGGGGAGAGGGCCGGGGAGAGGGGAACACGCTCTCCAGGTTGTCAGACGTTCGAGAGGCCGTAGCCCCTCTCCCAACCCTCTCCCCTGAAAGAGAGAGGGCTTTATGTTGCATCAGAACGCCAGCGGCGCGTCCAGCTCCTTGACCTGCCAGGGCAGGCCGTGCTGGTTGAGCATGTCCATGAACGGATCGGGATCGAACTGTTCCATGTTGAACACGCCTTCACCCTTCCACGCGCCGGTGAGGATCATCGCTGCGCCGATCATCGCGGGGACGCCGGTGGTGTAGCTGACCGCCTGGTTGCCGGTTTCGGCATAGGCATCCTCGTGGTCGCAGATATTGTAGACATAGACCGTCTTTTCCTGGCCGTCCTTCACGCCGGTGGCGATGTCGCCGATATTGGTTTTGCCCTTGGTCGTCTCGCCCAGCGAGGCGGGTTCGGGCAGCACGGCTTTCAGGAACTGCAGCGGGATGATCTCGCGGCCTTCGTACATCACCGGATCGATCCGGGTCATGCCGACATTCTGCAGCACTTCCAGATGCTTGAGATAGGCATCGCCAAAGGTCATCCAGAAGCGGATGCGCTTGATCTCGGGATAATGCTTGGCGAGCGATTCCAGCTCCTCATGGTACATGAGGTACATGTTCTTCTCGCCGACGCCCTCGAAATCGAAAACCTGCTTGTGGCTGAGCGCGGGGCCTTCGACCCATTGCCCATCCGCCCAGTGGCGCGAGGGCGCGGTCACTTCGCGGATGTTGATCTCCGGATTGAAATTGGTGGCGAAATGCTGGCCATGGTCGCCGCCATTGCAGTCGAGAATGTCGAGCGTGTCGATCCGGTCGAGCAGGTGCTTCTTGATATAGCTCGCGAACACGCTGGTGACGCCGGGATCGAAGCCCGATCCGAGCAGCGCCATCAGGCCTGCGTCCTTGAAGCGGTCGTGATAGGCCCATTGCCAGCCATATTCGAACTTCGCCTCGTCGCGCGGTTCGTAATTGGCGGTGTCCATATAATGCACGCCGGTCTTCAGGCACGCATCCATGATGCTGAGGTCCTGATAGGGCAGGGCGAGATTGCAGACCAGATCGGGCTTCACCTTTTCGATCAGTGCGGCAGTCGCCTCAACATCGTCGGCATCGACCTCGGCCGTCGCGATCTTCACGCCGGTGCGCTTCAGCACCGATTCGGCGATGGCATCGCATTTGGCGATCCGGCGGCTCGCCAGCGTGATCTCGCTGAAAATGCCGGTGTTCATCGCCATCTTGTGCACCGCGACCGAACCCACGCCGCCCGCACCGATCACCAGAATCTTGCCCAAAGTCCGTTTTCCCTTATTGCTGGAATTGCTGTCAGCGGGTGCATATAGAGGCTCTGCATGACAGAACCAAGTGATCCCCTTTCCCCGGACCGCAAACCCAGCCGCGAAGGCATAGAGCGCGCCGCGAAGAAGATTTCCGCGATCCTGCCGCCGACGCCGCTGATGCCGTTGAAGCATGAGGGGATGACCTTGTGGTGCAAGGCGGAATGCCTGCAGCCGATCGGCGCGTTCAAGATTCGCGGCGCATGGCACCGTCTGTCCGATCTCACCGAAGACGAGCGCGCACGCGGCGTTGTCGCCTTTTCGAGCGGTAACCATGCGCAGGGCGTCGCCTGGGCGGCCAAGCGCCTCGGCATCCGTGCGACGATCGTGATGCCCGCCGATGCGCCGAAGCGGAAGATCGAATCCACCCGCGGATATGGCGCCGAGGTCATCACCTATGACCGCCGCACCGAGGACCGCGTCGAAATCGCCAATCGCATCGCCAGCGAAACCGGCGCGGTTGTGGTGCCGAGCTTCGACGATCCGTGGATCATCGAAGGCCAGGGCAGCACCGGGCTCGAGGCGCTGGTGCAGATCATCGCGCAGGCGGGGATCAATCCGCACCGGGTGGTGTCGTGCTGCGGCGGCGGCGGGCTTTCCGCCGGGATCGCGCTGGCCATGCCGGGTGCGAAGATGACGATCGTCGAGCCCGAAGGCTGGGACGATATGGGGCAATCGCTGCGCAAGGGCAAGATCGTGCCCGTGCCCGCAGATGCCCCGAACACGGTGTGCGATGCGCTGCAGACCCCGGTCGTCTCGCCCTTGACCTTTGAGATACTGAAGGAACGCAAGGCCGATGCGGTGAGCGTCTCCGACGAAGAGGTGTTCCGCGCGATGCGCCATGCGCACGAGCGGCTGCGTCTGGTGCTCGAACCCGGCGGCGCGGTCGCGCTCGCCGCAGTGCTCGCCGGCAAGGTCGAGGTCGACGACCGCACGCTGATCATCCTGTCGGGCGGCAATGTCGATCCGGCGCTCTTTTCGCGGGCCCTGGCCTCGTGAGCGCCCGTTGACCCCGGCCAGCCTCGAACGCCGCGCCGATCTGCAGGCCGCGCTGCTGCGGGTGGCCAAGCAGGACCGCGATGCGCTTCGCACGGTCTATGCGATGACGTCGGCGAAACTGCACGGCGTTTGCCTCCGTATCTGCATCGACAGGGGCGCGGCGGAGGACGTATTGCAGAACGTGTATCTGAAGGTGTGGCAGCGGGCCGGGTCGTTCGATCCGGCCAAGGCGAGCGCGATCGCCTGGCTGTGCGCCATCGCACGGAACGCGGCGATCGACTGGCGTAGAAGCCAGCGTTATGAGGACCCGCTGCCCGCAGACCTTGCCGAAACACTGGTTGACGACGATGCCGATCCCTCGGCAGCACTGTCGCAGGACAGCGAGCGGGCACAGATCTACCGCTGTCTCGACGAGCTGGAACCCGCGCGCGCCAGCGCGATCAAGGCGGGATTTTATCAGGGCCTCAGCTATCCCGAGATCGCCGAGGCAATGGACAAGCCGGTCGGGACCGTGAAAAGCTGGATTCGCCGGGGATTGATGCAGTTGAAGGAGTGCCTGTCGCGTGAGCAGTGATGCCATGCCCGACCGGTCTGCCATGGCCGCCGAACTCGCTCTGGGCCTGCTCGAAGGCGCCGAGCGGGCGGAAGCCCTGCGCCTGATGCTCGCCGACCCCGCTTTCGCCGCCGAGGTCGAGGCCTGGCGCGCACGGCTCGCCCCGCTGTACGACGGTTTCGCCGAGACGCCTGCGCCTGCCGGGCTGATGGAGCGGATCGACAGCCTGATCGATGCCGAGCAGGCGGCGGAACGGCCCGCGCCGGTGGTGGCTCCGCTGTCGGCCAAGGCGGGCGGCAATGGCTGGAAGATCGCGACCTTTGCCACCTCCGCTGTCGCAGCGGTTCTGGCGCTGGCCCTGGTGTTGCCCGGTCCTGCGGTCAAGCAGACGCCGCCTGCCAATCCCGATATGGCGGTGGCGCAGCTCACCGGCCCGATCGAGGGGCTGCTGCTCACCGCGCGCTATGACAGCCGCACCTCGCAGATGCTGGTCCGGGTCGAGGGCATGCCGGTCACCGATACTGAGCCCGAATTGTGGATCGTCCCCAAGGACGGCCAGCCGCGCCGTCTGGGTCGTCTGATGCGCGGCGGGGTCACGCGGATCGAGATTCCCGAAGGGCATCGCAAATTCATCGACCCGCTGAGCAATCTCATCCTTACGATGGAACCCAAGGTGCTGCCCGATCCCGACAAGCCGAGCGCGCCGACCGTGGCGCAGGGCCGCCTGCAGCGGATCTGATCGCGCTTACCGACAGTCATCTCCATTCGTCATTCCCGCGAACGCGGGAATCCCGCTTTGCGCTGCCGTCGTTGGAGAAGCGGGACCCCCGCCTGCGCGGGGGTGACGGAGCAAAAGACCGCAGGTGATCAGCCCCGATTCCACTTTTGTTAATCTCCGCCGCATCCGGCCCTGAACCCGCTCCGTAGCTGCCCCCGTATCCAGACTTCCCCATGAGGATACGGAAAAATGACGGAGAAACAGATGCTCAAGACTCTTGCCCCCAGCCTTCTTGCTGCCACCGCCGCTGCGACGCTTGCGCTCGCCGGCCCTGCCATCGCCAACCACCACAAGAGCGGTGAAGGCCATTCGATGGTCGGTGGCGCCGCAATGTACCCCGCCAAGAACATCGTCGAGAACGCCAGCGCTGCGCCGAACCTCAAGACGCTGGTCGCTGCGGTCAAGGCTGCCGGCCTGGTCGAAACGCTCGCATCGCCGGGACCGTTCACCGTTTTCGCCCCCACGGATGCCGCGTTCGCCAAGCTGCCCGCCGGCACCGTCGAAACGCTGGTAAAGCCTGAGAACAAGGCCACGCTGACCAGCATCCTCACCTATCATGTCGTTGCCGGCAAGGTGACCGCTGCCGATGTCGTCGCGCTCATCAAGAAGGGCGGTGGCAAGGCTCAGATCAAGACCGTGCAGGGTGGAACCCTCACAGCCTCGCTGCAGGGTCAGAATGTCGTCCTGACCGATGCCAAGGGCGGCAAGTCGATCGTGACCCAGACCGATGTCATGCAGAGCAACGGTGTGGTGCACGTGATCGACACCGTGGTGATGCCGGGCTGATCCCCTCCATTTACCTGGCACATCACAGGCCCGCTGGTCCCCCCAGGCCAGCGGGCCTTTTGATTCGGGGGCCCGCGCAAATGTGACAGCGGCTGACGCGGTTCCGTCATGCACGGGTCACGCAACCGTCCTAGCGGCGCGATTGGAACGACCGTTCCACGCAACATGCAGCGAGGGAGATGGGCAGCATGGCCGGACCAGTGCGCAACACCAAGATCGTCGAAGCCGTCACGCAATCGGGAACGACGACGAAGCAGGGGTTTCTCGACCGTGCCTTTGCCTTCGCCTTCAAGGGCCTGGTCTATGCGCAGATCTGGGAAGATCCGGTGGTCGACATGGAGGCGCTGCAGATCCAGCCCGACAGCCGCATCATCACGATCGCCTCGGGCGGCTGCAACGTCCTGTCTTATCTGGTGGCCGATCCCGCCCAGATCATCGCGGTGGACCTGAACACCGCGCATGTCGCCTTGGGCAAGCTCAAGATCGCGGCGGCGAAGCATCTGCCCGATCATGCGCATTTCCACCGCTTCTTCGCCGAAGCCGACAGCAAGCAGAATATCCGCGTCTACAATCACTTCATCCGCCCGCATCTCGACGAAACAAGCCGCCGCTATTGGGAGGGCCGCGATCTTGCCGGGCGCAGGCGGATCGGCGGGTTCGGCAGCGGGTTGTACAAGCGCGGCTTGCTCGGCGGGTTCATCGGCACCGCGCACCTGCTCGCCAGGCTGTACAAGATCGACCTCAAGCGCATGCTCGGCGCGCAGTCGCTCGAAGAGCAGCGCGCGATCTTCGAGCAGCATCTGGCGCCGGTGTTCGACAAGAAGTTCATCCGCTGGCTCACCGATCAGCCGCCTGCATTATTCGGCCTAGGCATCCCGCCCGCGCAGTTCGATGCGCTCGCAGGCGATGAAAAGATGGCCGATGTGCTGCGCAAGCGGCTCGAGAAGCTCGCCTGCGATTTCGCGATCCGTGACAATTATTTCGCCTGGCAGGCGTTCGGACGCGGCTATGGCAAGGGGCCCGACCAGCCGCTGCCGCCCTATCTGCAGGCGCAGCATTACGCCGCCGTGCACGCCCGGGTCGATCGGGTCAGCTTCGAGCACGCCAATTTCGTCGAGCGGTTGCAGGCGAGCGCAGATGCGAGCCTCGATCGCTACATCCTGCTCGATGCGCAGGACTGGATGAGCGACCAGCAGCTCACCACGCTGTGGACCGAGATTACCCGCACTGCCCGGCCTGGCGCGCGCGTGCTGTTCCGCACCGCTGCCGAGCCGAGCCTGCTGCCGGGTCGCATCCCCGATGAACTGCTGGCGCGCTGGGACTATCGCGCAGACGAGTCGCTCGGCTTCACCGCGCGCGATCGGTCGTCGATCTATGGCGGGGTGCACCTCTATGTCCTCAAATGATGGGGCGGTGCAGCCGCGCAGCCATGCCGAGGCGATGGACGCGATCTACCGGACGCAGCGGCATATCTACGATCTGACGCGCAAATATTATCTGCTTGGGCGAGACCGGTTGATTGCCGATCTGGCGCCGCCGCGCGGCGGCACGGTGCTGGAACTCGGCTGCGGTACCGCGCGCAACCTGATCCTCGCGGCTAGGCGTTATCCCAATGCACGTTTCTTCGGCTTCGACATTTCCGAAGCGATGCTCGAGGCCGCGCGCGAGTCGGTGCGCAAGGCGGGGCTCGAAGGGCGGATTTTCCTGACGCGCGGCGACGCCACCGCGTTCAGCGCGCAGCACCTGTTTGGGCTGCAGGGCTTCGACCGGGTGTTCTGTTCGTACACGCTGTCGATGATCCCGGGCTGGGAGAGGGCCATTGCTGCCGCAGCGGGATCGCTCGCTCCGGGTGGTCGGATGCACATTGTCGATTTCGGTACGCAGGACGAGTTGCCGAGCTGGTTCGCCGCAGGGCTGCATGCGTGGCTGGCGCGCTTTCATGTGACGCCCAGGCGCGATCTCGGGCCGATCGCCCGCAGCATTGCCGAGGACGCTGGGTTGGCGATCGACCACCGCCCGCTCTATCGCGGCTATGCGCAATATGCGGTGATCGGCGGCTAATTTCCCGTCATTCCCGCGAACGCGGGAATCCCGCTTCTGCTCTCGATCGCCGAAAAAGCGGGACCCCCGCTTTCGCGGGGGTGACGGGCAAGGATGGCTTAAGTGATGAACGCCCGCAGGGCCGCCACCGTATCCGCTTCTGCCGCCGGCTTGTCGCGCCGCAGCCGCGCGATGCGGGGGAAGCGCATCGCGATGCCCGACTTGTGCCGCTTCGATTCATGGATCGAATCGAATGCCACCTCGAGCACCAGCGACTTTTCGACCTCGCGCACCGGGCCGAAGCGGTTGACCGTGTTCTGCCGGACGAACTTGTCGAGCCACTTCAATTCACTGTCCGAAAAGCCGGAATAGGCCTTGCCGACCGGCACCAGCTCGCCCTCGTCGTTCCAGCAGCCGAAGGTGTAGTCGCTGTAAAAGCTCGACCGCTTGCCGCTGCCGCGCTGGGCATACATCATCACGCAATCGGCGGTCAGCGGATCGCGCTTCCACTTGTACCATAGCCCAACGCGGCGACCGGGGACATAGAGGCTGTCGCGGCGCTTGAGCATCACGCCCTCGATCGCGGCATCGCGCGCGCCGTCGCGGATTCGGCCGAGCTCGGCAAAATCCGCTGCCTCGATGATCTGTGACAGGTCGAACCGGTCGGCGGGAAGGGCAGGCAGCTTCGCCTCGAGCCGCGCCCGGCGGACATGCCAGGGCTGGGTGCGCAGGTCCTCGCGGCCGTCGATCAGCAGGTCGTAGAGCCGCACGAACGCCGGAGCCTCTGCCAGCATCTTGGCCGACACCGTCTTGCGACCCAGCCGCTGCTGCAGGGCGTTGAAGCTCGCCGCCTCGCCCATCTGCGCTTCGCCGCGCACCAGCAGCTCGCCATCGAACACGCCTTCGACCGGCATGTGCTGCGCGATATCCGGAAAGGCGAGGGTGATGTCGTCGCCGCCGCGGCTGAACAGTTTCACCTGCTCGCCGATCCGCACGATCTGGATGCGGATGCCGTCCCATTTCCATTCGGCAGCATAATCGGCGAGATCGACTGTGCCGTCCTCGAGCGGATGCGCGAGCATGAACGGGCGGAAATAGGGCGTGCCCTCGGGATCGGGGCGCGGCCCGCCTTCGCCCCAAGCGAACAGGCTGGCATAAGGCGGGGCGAGCGCATGCCACACTTCCTCGACCGCATCGACATCGAGCCCGAAGGCCTGTGCGAACGCGGTCTTGGCGAGCCGGGCCGAGATGCCGACGCGCATCGCGCCGGTGGCGAGCTTGATCAGCGCATAACGGCCATCGCTGTCGAGCCGGTCCATATATTCCGCGAGCAGGGCAGGGGCGCGGGCACGGCTGACATTGGCAAAGGCATCGACCGCATCGGCGAGGCGCAGGTCGTTGCCCGGCGTGCCGGTCTCCGGCCAGATCAGCGCGACGGTCTCGGCCGTATCGCCGACGAAATCGCGGCTCAGGCGAAACAGCTCGGGATCGACCCGCTCCATAGCCATCGCGCGAACCGCCGATGACTTGACGGCGGAGAAATCGGCCTCGCCGGTCAGCGCCGCGAGCGCCCAGCCACGATCGGGATCGGGCGTCGCGCGCAGATAATCGGCGATCAGCGCGACCTTGGCATTACGCGAGCGGGTATAGCCCAGCTGCGTGACGAGTGCGGCAAAGGCGCGCATCAGGCGTCGTCCTCGTCTTCGCGCCCGACCAGCGCCAGCGCGCGCGCGCGAATCTGGTGCAGCTGGCACCAGCGCAGCAGCGCCTCCTCGCGGCCATGCGTGACCCAGACCTCGCGCGGGGCGACATCGCGGATGGTTTGGGTGAGCTCGTCCCAGTCGGCATGGTCGGAGATGATTAGCGGCAGCTCTACCCCGCGCTGGCGCGCCCTTGCACGCACCCGCATCCAGCCCGAGGCCATGGCGGTGACCGGATCGGGCAGCCGGCGGCTCCACCTGTCGGCCAGTGCCGAGGGCGGGGCGAGGATGACCCGGCCCATCAGCTCGCTCTTGTCGGTTCCCGCCACGGGCCGCAACTCGCCCAGATTGACGCCATGCTCGCCATAGAGCGCGCACATCTTTTCCAGCGCGCCATGCAGATAGATGGGGTCATGAAAACCGGCGTCACGCAGTTCGGCGATGACACGCTGCGCCTTGCCCAGCGCATAGGCCCCCACCAGCACGCAGCCCTGCGGATGCGCCTCGAGCATGGCGAGCAGCTTGGCGATCTCGTCGGGCGTTGGCGGATGGCGAAAGACGGGCAGGCCGAAGGTCGCCTCGGTGATGAAGATGTCGCAGGGGACAAGTTCGAACGGCGCGCAGCTGGGGTCGGGCCGCCGCTTGAAATCGCCGGTCACGACCACGGTCTCGCCCTGATATTCGAGGCGGATCTGCGCCGATCCCAGCACATGGCCCGCCGGATGGAACGACACGTTGACGCCGTTCAGGTCGACCGCATCGCCATAGCCGACGGCGTTTTCCCCCGTGTAGCGTCCATAGCGCAGGTTGATGATGTCGAGCGTCTCGGGCGTCGCCCAGACCGCGTCATGCCCACCACGCGCGTGGTCGGCATGGCCGTGCGTGATCAGCGCGCGCGGGACCGGGCGAGATGGATCGATCCACGCATCGGCGGGCCGCACATAGATGCCATGGGGAAAGGGTTCGATCCAGTGCGGGGAAGCGGTCATTCGGGCGATATGGAGTCGCCCATGCGCCGGTTCAATCGCGCGCCGTCGCCTGGAGGTCGAAACTCACCGCAACCGGCCCTGCGATTTCGGCGGTGCTGGCATAATCGCCCTGGCCGACCCCGAAGCTGGTGCGGTCGATCGTCGCGGTGCCCTTCGCGCGCGCCTTGTCGCCGGTGATATCGAGCGTGAAATTCAGCGGCACCGACTTGCTCACGCCGCGCAGCGTCAGCGTGCCATCGGCGCGATACCGGTTGCCGCCAAGCGCCTTGAACTTGCTGGCCCGGTACGTCGCCTTGGCGAACTTGCCGGTATCGAAGAAATCGCTGCCGGTGAGCGTACCGTCGCGCTGGCCATCGCCGGTATCGACCGAGCCGAGATCGATGCCGACATCGATCTTCGAGGCGTCGAGCGCCTCGGGCGAGAACAGGATGTTCGCCGTCCAACGCGCGAAGCGGCCATCGACCGGCTCGCCATTCCAGCGCGCGGAAAAACCGAGCGTGCCGCCCTTGGCCACGACCCAGTTGCGCGGCTCGGCATTCGCTTCGTCATCGGTTGCCTCGTCTTCGGCTTCTGCCTCTTGGCCTTCAGGTGCGGCGGCAGGTGTCGCGTCCAGCGCCGGTTCCGCGACCGGCGTGGTCGCGACGGCAGCGGGCTTGGCGGCTTGTGCAGCACCCCTGGGATCAATGACATTGCCCAGCACCACCGCGCCCAGCATGATCGCTGCGGCTGTCACCAGCGCACCGATCGCTTTGCCCTGTCCCCCGGGCAGCATCCGCGCGAGGATCGGCGTGCCGATCAGATACTGGTGCCTCAGCGCCCCTGCGACATGCAGCACCAGCAGCGCGATCGCGATATTGGGCATGAAATGATGGAGGAATTCCGCCGGTTCGCCCCAGCTCGCAGGCACCGGCAGATGCGGCCAGGGGATGGTGCCGAACAGCAGCGTATCGACCTTGATCTTCGAGGTAGATACGATGATCCAGCCGGTCACGGGCGCGGCGATCATGAAGAAATAAAATCCGAAATGGACCAATCCCGACAGCGTCATCGCCCATTTCGGCCCGGGCGCCGGGGCAGGGCGCGGCGCGACGAAGCGCCAGCCTAGGCGCAGCACGCTGAGCAGCAGGATCGTGATGCCGACCGACTTGTGCAGTTGATAACGCGCGAACAGGTCCGGTCCGCGCGGCCCTTCGAGCGATTCGGCAAAGACGATTTGGAAAACGAGCGCCGCCGCGATCAGCCAGTGGAGAACGATGGCCCCAAGGCTGTAGCGTTGCGGCAGCATCCGGTCAGGCAGCCTTGCGCAGTTCCAGCCGGTCCCAGATCTCGACCAGCGCGGCGGTAAGGTCGCGCATCATCGCCTCGTCATGGCTGGGCCCGGGTGTGAAGCGCAGTCGCTCGGTGCCGCGCGGCACGGTCGGGAAATTGATCGGCTGCACGTACACGCCATATTCGGCGAGCAGCATATCGCTGATCCGCTTGGCCTTGACCGGATCGCCGACCATCAGCGGGACGATATGC
Organism: Blastomonas sp. CCH1-A6; assembly: GCF_001556365.1. Lineage (NCBI taxonomy): Bacteria > Pseudomonadati > Pseudomonadota > Alphaproteobacteria > Sphingomonadales > Blastomonadaceae > Blastomonas > Blastomonas sp. CCH1-A6. The sequence continues at coordinate 10,755 of NZ_LSIS01000340.1, forward strand.
GTGGTGGTGTCCATCACCGGCAGCCCGGCATCGCGGAACAGCTGCTTGAGCGTCGCGGCGGCGGCCTGCTGGCCCTCGCGCTCCTCGCTCGACTGCTTGAGGTGCCGGACGCTCGCCAGCGCACCGGCCACCAGTACGGGCGACAGCGAGGTGGTGAAGATGAAGCCGGGCGCATAGCTGCGGATCACGTCGATGATCTTCTGGTCGGCCGCGATATAGCCGCCCATCACGCCGAAGGCCTTGCCCAGCGTGCCCTCGATGATCGTCAGCCGTGCGGCCGCCTCGTCACGCTCCGAAATGCCGCCGCCATGCGCGCCGTACATGCCGACCGCATGCACCTCGTCGAGATAGGTCAGCGCATTGTACTTGTCGGCCAGGTCGCAGATCGCGTGAATCGGCGCGACATCACCATCCATCGAATAGACGCTCTCGAACGCGATCAGCTTGGGCACGTTCGGGTCTTCGGCGGCGAGCAGCTCTTCGAGATGCTCGACATCATTGTGGCGGAAGACGCGCTTCTCGCAGCCCGAATTGCGGATGCCAGCGATCATCGAGGCGTGGTTGAGCTCGTCCGAAAAGATGATGCAGCCCGGCAGGATGCGCGCCAGCGTCGAGAGCGTCGCGTCGTTCGAGACATAGCCCGAGGTGAACAGCAGTGCGCTGTCCTTGCCGTGCAGGCTGGCCAGCTCCTGCTCGAGCTCGATATGATAATGCGTGTTGCCGCCGATATTGCGCGTGCCGCCCGAGCCTGCGCCGACATTGTGCAGCGCCTCTTCCATCGCGGAGATCACCTTGGGATGCTGGCCCATCGCGAGATAATCGTTCGAGCACCAGACGGTGATCGGCTTCGGGCCATTGTGACCATGGAAGCACCGCGCGTTGGGATAGGCCCCTTTGTTGCGCAGGATGTCGATAAAGACCCGGTAACGGCCTTCGGCGTGTAGCCGGTCAATCGCCGCTTCGAAAATCTGGTCGTAGTTCACGCAGCCACCCTGGTCCTGACATATGATGTTGCAGCTCGTTGCGCCTCACCCATTTCGCGACCATCTGCGTGCGCATCTGCTGCCGTCTTCATAGCAACTAAATCCCGCAATTCCAGCGATAATGGCTCGCAACTGATGGGACAAAACGTCCTATAGCGTGCGTCGGTTAAGCATTCGCGTGCGCCTCCCGCCAATGGAAAATCGGCGTCAGCTTGATCGTGCGGGTCGATCAGAGGCTTTCGAACGAGGCAAAACCGCGCGCCCTGAGCGCGGGTTCGTAAGCGATGATGGCAGCGGCGGGCCCGGTCGCGACGAAGCGCAGGCCATTGCCCTCGAACCGCTGCTCGCGCGTCAGCCAGGCGATGCGCCGCGCGATCCCGTCCGCGCCGTGCACGAACTGCATGGGGCGCGCAAAGGCGCGGGCGAGTTCATCCTGTACCAGCGGGAAATGGGTGCAGGCGAGCACCACGGTATCGATCGGCACCGCGCGCTCCTGCGAGGTGAGGCCCGCCACCGCGCGATCGAATATCGCAGGATCGGGCGTTTCGCCGCGCAGCTTCATCTCCGCTGCGCGCACCAGCTCGGGCGCGCCACAGCGCAGGATCGTGGCGTCGCTGGCAAATTCGCGCGCCAGATTGGTGACATAGGGCTGGCGTACCGTCGCCTCGGTGCCCAGCACGCCGATCACCCGGCTTGCCGAGATCTCGGACGCAGGCTTGATCGCGGGCACCGTCCCCACCACGGGCAGGTCGAGCGCGGCGCGAACCTGGGGCAGCGCGATGGTCGATGCGGTGTTGCAGGCGATGGTGATCAGCCGCGGGCGATAGCGTTCGACCAGCCGCCCGAGCAGCGCGGGCACGCGCGCACCGATTTCGGCCTCGGTCTTCTCGCCATAGGGCAGACCGGCAAAATCGGCGGCATAGACGATCGGCGCATCGGGCAGCAGCTTGCGTGCCGCATCGAGCACGGTCAGCCCGCCGACGCCGGAATCGAAGAACAGCAAGGGGGCTTTGGGATCGGTCTCGCTCGCGGGCGATGGGCTTTGCGTCATCCGTCACGCTTAGCATTGCCGGGCATCCGATCAACCATGCTTGCCAAAAACGTGCGCCAGCCTATCACGCATGGCACGCGGATGATCCGCGCGGAAATGGGAACGGGAATGTGATGAGCGATCTGGCGGGCATGGCCGTGGCGACCCTGGGTGGCCTGATGCTGATGGGCTATCTGCTGGGATCGATCCCGTTCGGCATCATCCTGACCAGGCTGGCCGGCGCCGGCGATCTGCGCAGCATCGGATCGGGCAATATCGGCGCGACCAACGTGCTGCGCACCGGGCGCAAGGGGCTGGCCGCTGCAACCCTGTTGTTCGATCTGGGCAAGGGCGCGCTCGCGATCGCGATTGCCGAGGCGGTCGCTCCGGGCAGCGGGCCGATCGCCGGATTGGGCGCGTTTCTGGGGCATTTATATCCGATCTGGCTCAAGTTTGCCGGCGGCAAGGGCGTTGCGACCTTGCTTGGCATCGCGATAGCGCTTTACTGGCCGCTCGGCGTCGTCTTCGCGGCTGTGTGGCTGAGCACCGCCTTCGCCTTTCGCTATTCGTCGCTGGGCGGAATGCTCGCGGCGGCGGCGATGCCGGTGGCGGCCTGGTGGTTTGGCATGGAGCAGGCTCTGTGGGTATTTGTCGTGACCTTGCTGTTCGTGCTGTGGAAGCATCGCGGCAATATCGAGCGGCTGATGGCGGGCACCGAGCCGAAGATCGGCAAATCTTCCGCCGCCTGAGGCCCATCACATGCTGAGCGCCGAGCATCTGGCGCGCATCCGTCTGCTGCGCAGCGAACGCATCGGGCCGATCAGCTTTGCGCAGCTGATGCGCCGCTTTGGCTCTGCGCTCGCCGCCATCGAGGCGCTGCCCGATCTGGTCCAGCGTACTGGCGGGCGGGCACTGCGGATCGCGGCATTGGCGCAGGCGGAGCAGGAAGCGCGCCGGGTCGAGGCTGCAGGCGCGCGTTATCTCTTTGCTGACGATGCCGATTATCCCGAGTTGCTGGCGCATATCGACAATGCTCCGCCGATCCTCACCGTTCGCGGCGATACCCGGCTGATGCAGCGACCGAGCATCGCGATGGTCGGCGCGCGCAATGCCTCGGCATCGGCATGCCGCTTTGCCCGGCAGATCGCGGGCGAGCTCGCCGAGGCAGGGTTCCTCGTGGTTTCGGGGCTGGCGCGGGGGATCGACACCAGCGCACACGAGGGCGCCTTGCGGATCGCGGGGACAGGCGCTGCCAGCACCGCCGGGGTGATCGCATCGGGCATCGATATCAGTTACCCGCCCGAGAACCGCAACCTGCAGGCCGAAATGGGCGAGCGCGCGCTGGTGATCGCCGAACAGCCGCCCGGCACCGAGCCGCTGGCGCGGCATTTCCCCTATCGCAACCGCATCATTGCCGGGATGGCGACGGGGACGCTGGTCGTCGAGGCCGCGCCCAAATCGGGGTCGCTCATCACCGCCCGGCTCGCGGCCGAGGCCGGGCGCGACGTGATGGCCATTCCCGGATCGCCACTCGATTCGCGCTCGCGCGGCTGCAACGAGCTGATCCGGGGCGGGGCGACCCTGGTCCAGGGTGTCGATGACATAATGGAGCTGGTTTCGCCGATGACCGGTGCCAGGCCGCGGCATGTCGCAACGCCCATCCAAAACTATGCCGCGCAACCGCAGCCCGAGCCCGATGATGCTGCGCGCCGAACGCTGGTCGATCTGCTCGGACGCTCGCCCATCGGCATCGATGAACTCGTGCGCCAGTCGGGGCTGGACAGCGGCGCGGTCCAGATGATCCTGCTCGACCTCGAACTCGGCGGGTTGATCGAACGGCATGCGGCGGGGCGCGTGTCGCTGGTGTGATCGGTTTCACGCCCGCACTGGACGGTCTTGACGAATGCCGATAACGCCGCCCAGCTTACGCGTACACGTGAGAGCTACCGGGAAATTCATTACATGCAACTGGTTATCGTCGAATCGCCCGCCAAGGCAAAGACCATCGAAAAATATCTCGGGTCCGATTACCGGGTGCTGGCCAGCTATGGCCATATCCGCGATCTCGCCCCCAAGGATGGCTCGGTCGACCCCGACAATGATTTCGACATGGTCTGGGAAGCCTATGGCGACAAGACGCGCCAGCTCAAGGCCATCACCGACGAGGCGAAGAAGGCCGACCGACTGATCCTGGCGACCGACCCTGATCGCGAGGGCGAGGCGATCAGCTGGCATGTGCTCGAGGTGCTGGGCAAGCGCAAGGCGCTGCCCAAGGCGGTCGAGCGGGTGACGTTCAACGCGATCACCAAGAAAGCGGTGACCGAGGCGATGGCTGCACCGCGCGAACTCGACAGCGATCTGATCGACGCCTATCGCGCCCGCCGCGCTCTCGATTATCTGGTGGGGTTCACGCTGTCGCCGGTGCTGTGGCGCAAGCTGCCCGGCGCCAAATCGGCGGGTCGCGTGCAGTCGGTCGCGCTGCGCCTGATCGTCGAGCGCGAGCGCGAGATCGAGGCGTTCACGGCGCAGGAATACTGGTCGGTCAGCGCGCAGATGGAGCAGGACGGTCAGGCGTTCACCGCGCGGCTGGTGCGGCTGGAGGGCGAGAAGCTCGACAAGCTGTCGCTCGGCAATGCCGGTGCTGCCGAAGCCGCCAAGGCCAAGGTCGAGGCCGGGCATTTCACCGTCGAGACGGTCGAGACGCGCCCGGTGAAGCGCAACCCGCCGCCGCCCTTCACCACCTCGACGCTGCAACAGGAAGCCGCGCGCAAGCTGGGCTTCTCCGCCAGCCACACGATGCGGATCGCCCAGTCGCTCTACGAGGATGGCGCGATCACCTATATGCGTACCGATGGCGTGCAGATGGACGGCGGCGCGATCATGGAGGCGCGCAAGGCGATTTCGGAGCGCTATTCGGGCCATTACCTCCCCGAAACCCCGCGCCAGTACCAGACCAAGGCCAAGAATGCGCAGGAGGCGCACGAGGCGATCCGCCCCACCGATTTCAGCCGCGACCGTGCCGGGTCGGGCGACCATGCGCGGCTCTATGACCTGATCTTCAAGCGCGCGCTCGCCAGCCAGATGGCAACCGCCCTGCTCGAGCGCACGGTGGTCGAACTGGTTGATGGCACGGGCCGCACCGCGCTGCGCGCCAACGGCCAGGTGGTGAAATTCCCGGGCTTTCTGGCGCTGTACGAGGAAGGGCTCGACGATCCCGATAGCGAGGATGGCGGCCTGTTGCCGGTCATGGCCAAGGGAGATAGCCCGGCCAAGAAATCGGTCGATGCGGTGCAGCATTTCACCCAGCCGCCGCCGCGCTTTTCCGAAGCGTCGCTGGTCAAGCGGCTCGAGGAACTCGGCATCGGGCGGCCCTCGACCTATGCCTCGATCATCCAGGTGCTGAAGGACCGCGCCTATGTGCGTGTCGAGAAGAACCGTTTCTTCGCCGAGGAATCGGGCCGGTTGCTGACGGGCTTTCTCGAACGCTTTTTTGAGCGCTATGTGGCTTATGACTTCACCGCCGGGCTTGAGGAAGAACTGGACGACGTGTCGGGCGGTCGCGCGGAATGGCGCGCGGTGCTCGAAGCCTTCTGGCGCGATTTCAAGCCCAAGACCGCCGAGGTGATGGAACAGAAGCCGTCGGAAATCACCGCCGAGCTCGACAAGTTCCTCGAACCTTATCTGTTCCCGAAAAAGGCCGATGGCGGCGATCCGCGGCTGTGCCCGAAATGCGGCGAGGGGCGGCTTGCGCTGCGTGGCGGCCGCTTTGGCGCGTTCGTCGCGTGCTCGAACTATCCCGAGTGCAAGTACACTCGGCGCTTTGCGCAGGGCGGCGGCGAGGCCGATCAGGGCGATAGCGGCCCCGAGGAGCTCGGCACCGATCCGGTGACCGGCGAGGCGGTGAGCAAGCGTTCGGGCCGCTTCGGCCCCTATGTCCAGCTCGGCGACGGCAAGGACGCCAAGCGCGCCTCGATCCCCAAGGACGTGCCTGGCGAGGATTTCGGGCTCGAATGGGCGCTAAAGCTGCTGTCGCTCCCGCGCGAGATCGGCGAGCATCCCGAAACGGGCAAGCCGATCACCGCGAGCATCGGCCGCTATGGCCCGTATCTCGCGCATGACGGCAAATATGCTCGGCTTTCGGGCACCATGGAGGTGTTCGAAACCGGCATGAACGCGGCGGTGGTCAAGCTCGCTGAAGCGGCGGCAGGCGGCGGTCGCGCGCGGCGCGGCACGCCCGAACCGCTCAAGGTGCTGGGCAAGAACCCGGCGACCGATACAGACGTCAAGATCATGGACGGCCGCTATGGCGCCTATGTCACCGATGGCAGCGTCAACGCGACCATCCCCAAGGACAAGAACAAGGACGAACTGACGCTTGACGAGGCGCTGCTGCTGATCGCCGAGCGTGCCGCCAAGGCTCCGGCCAAGAAGGGCAAGAAGGCGCCGGCGAAAAAACCGGCTCCCAAAAAGGCGGCGGCGGAGAAGAAGCCTGCCGCCAAGAAGGCGCCCGCGAAAAAGACCGCAACGAAAAAGCCTGCCGCGAAGAAGCCCGCCAAGGCAGAGGGCTGACGCAGTGATCGAGTAGCGGCGGGCGAGCATCCTGCTCGTCCCCTGCTGCTCGTCGTTTTCCGGTTGCGCTCGGGCGCAGCGCGGCTAGCGTCCCCTTATACGCATAAGAATCCGGGGAACATCATCATGAAAGCACTGCGTTTTTCCGTCGCCCTGGCGGCGCTCGCCATCGCCATGCCTGCGCTGGCGCAGAAGGCCCCGTCGGACAAGCCCGCCGCCTGGGACGTCAATGCGCCGCCGATGAAGACCCGCGCCATCCCCATCAAGGTCGACGAGGGCACCTGGATGAACCTCGATGTCAGCCCCGATGGCAGCCGAATCGTCTTCGATCTGCTCGGCGACATCTACACCATGCCGATCAGCGGCGGCGCGGCGACGCGGATTGCCGAGGGCCTGGCTTACGAACAGCACCCGCGTTTTTCGCCCGATGGCAGCCGCATCGCCTTCACCTCGGACCGGGGCGGCGGCGACAATATCTGGATCATGAACGCCGATGGCTCGGACAAGCGCCAGCTGACGAAAGAGAGCTTCCGCCTGCTCAACAACCCGAGCTGGAGCCCGGACGGCCAGTATATCGTGGCGCGCAAGCATTTCACCACCGGGCGCTCGCTCGGTACGGGCGAGCTGTGGCTGTATCATGTCAGCGGCGGCAATGGCGTGCCGCTGGTCAAGCGTCCTAGCGAAGCGCACCAGAAGGAGCTTGGCGAACCCATTTTCGCGCCCGACGGGAAGGGCATCTTCTACAGCAAGGACGCGACCCCCGGGCCGATCTTCGAATATGCGCAGAACAGCAATGCCCAAGTCTTCGTGATCGACCGTTATGACATGGGCACCGGCAAGGTCGAACGCGTGACCGGAGGCCCGGGCGGCGCAGCGCGGCCCCAGCCTTCGCCCGACGGCCGCTATCTCGCTTTCGTCCGCCGCGAACGGGCGAAGACCAAGCTCTATGTCCGCGACATGCGAAGCGGCGAGGAGCGCAAGATCTATGACGATATGGACCGCGACGTGCAGGAAACCTGGGCGGTGCACGGCGTCTATCCGAACATGGGCTGGCTGCCCGACAGCAAGCGGCTTGTCTTCTGGGCGGGCGGCAAGATCCGCTCGATCGATGTGACGAGTGGTCAGGCGAGCGTCATCCCGTTCAGCGTCAACGACACGCGCACCATTGTCGACCCGATCCGTCCGCAAAAGCCGGTCGCGCCCGATACCGTGGCGGTGACGATGCCGCGCTTTGCCAGCGTCTCGCCCGACGGCAATCGCATGGTGTTCGAGGCCCTGGGCAAGCTGCACCAGCAGCCTGCTGGCGGCGGTGCAGTGCAGCCGCTGGTCACCAATGGCGGGACCGATTTCGAGCTGTTCCCGAGTTTTTCGCGCGATGGCAGCCAGATCGTCTATGTGAGCTGGGATGACGAACGCCTGGGCGAACTGCGCGTCGTCGGCGCAGGAGGCGGCGAAGCGCGGACGATCAGCAGGATGCCCGGCCATTATCGCCGACCTCAATTCTCGCCCGATGGCCGGTTCGTGGTCTACGAAGCCGGCAGCGGCGGCGGGCTGACATCCGACGCCTGGGGCGTGCAGCCAGGCATCTATCTGCTCGATATCGCCAGCGGCCAGACGCGGCGCATCACCGATGAAGGCAGCGAACCGCATTTCGGCGCGACAGGCGACCGGGTCTATTTCAGCGCCTTCAAGGGCGGCAAGCTGGCGCTGGTCAGCACCGACCTCAACGGCGAGGCCGAGCGCACCCATGCCAGCGGGGAGCTGGTCAGCGGCTACGCCGTCGCACCAGATGGCAGGATGCTCGCCTTCCGCCAGAATTACGCCGCGTTCGTGATGCCCTTCATGGCAGGCGCGGTCGATCTGGGCGCGGGCAAGGGCGGCGGCGCGCTGCCTGCGGTGCAAGTGAGCGAGGGCGGCGCGACCTTCCTGCAATGGTCGCATAATGGCCGCCAGCTCAACTGGTCGCTGGGGCCGGTGGTCTATTCCGCCGATGCGGGCAAGGCGATCGCCAGCGGCCCTGTCGCGAAGACCGATCCAAAATTCGCCCCGCCCAGGACCGGTGTCGTGATCAACGTCACCGCACCGGCCGACAAGCCGAGCGGCACCGTCGCCTTCACCAATGCGCGCATCGTCACGATGGCCAACGATCAGGGCGGCATCATCGAGCGCGGCACGGTGGTGGTGCGGGATAACCGCATCGTCGCGGTCGGCGCGAATGTCGCGGTGCCTGCGGGCGCGCAGACGGTCGATGTCGCGGGCAAGACGATCATCCCCGGCCTTGTCGATGCGCACGCGCACGGGCCGCAAGGGTCGGACGATCTGGTGCCGCAGCAGAACTGGAGCGCGGTCGCGCATCTGGCGATGGGCGTTACCACGATCCACGATCCCAGCAATTCGGCGGCGGAGATTTTCCCGGCGGCAAGCTATCAGCGCGTCGGCAAGTATCTCGCGCCGCGCATCTTCTCGACCGGCGAAGTCGTCTATGGCGCCAAGGCGGCAGGAATCTTCGCCGAGATCGACAGCCTGGCCGATGCCCGCGCGCACACCACGCGGCTGAAGCTCCAGGGCGCGCAGAGCGTCAAGAACTACAACCAGCCGCGCCGCGAACAGCGCCAGCAGGTTGTCGCTGCAGCCCAAGCCGATGGTCTGGCGAGCGTCGCCGAGGGCGGATCGCTGTTCAGCCAGGACATCACGATCATCGCTGATGGCAACACCACGCTCGAGCACAATATCCCGCAGGAACGGCTGTACGAGGACGTGCGCAGCTTCTTCGCGCAGAGCAAGGTCGGCTACACGCCGACGCTGGTGGTAACCTTTGGTGGCATGGGCGCAGATCCCTATTGGCGCTCGCACACCGATATCTGGCAGCATCCGATCCTGAGCAGGCATGTCCCGCGCCGCAAGCTGGAAGCCTCGAGCGTGCGCCGCGAGATCGGGCCTGAAGAGGATTATGCCGACACGGCTTCCGCGCGCGAGGCGGCGGAGCTGGCACGGCGCGGCGTGCCTGTCGGCATCGGCGCGCACGGCCAGGAAGAGGGGCTAGCCTCGCACTGGGAGCTGTGGAGCTTCGTTAAGGGTGGCATGACGCCGATCGAGGCGCTGCGCACCGCGACGATCAGCGGCGCGCGCTCGCTCGGGTTCGACAAGGATATCGGGTCGATCGAGCCGGGCAAGCTCGCGGACATGGTCATCATCGATGGCGATCCGGTGGCCGATATCCGCCAGTCCGACAGGATCACGCATGTCATGCTCAACGGGCGGCTGTACGAGGTGCCGACGATGAACGAGACGCTGACCGGCACGTCGAAGCTGCGCAAATGGTATTGGGAGAAGTGATCGCCCGACCCTGACGCAAAACCGTCACGCTGAACTTGTTTAAGGACCCATTTCTCCCCAACAAGCTTCGGCTGCTGAAGTCTGATGGATCCTGAAACAAGTTCAGGATGACGAATTGGGTTGCCGCAACGGACATATCCACAACACGCCCAGATTGCCCGTTTTGCTCCCACCCCAATCTGCGCTACGGCCCAATGCAATGACGCGGACGCCTGTTTCACCCCCTGAATCGATGAGTCGCTTATGCTGGTGAGCAATGGCGGGCTGTTCCTGATCGCGCTCGTGCTGGCGCTCTGGACGGGCGCAGCTATTTGGGCGCTGGTGACGGGGCTGCAGATGCGCCGCGCCGCAGGGACGGCGCGCAGGCAGTTGCGGCGGCTCACCCGGCTGATCGATTCCGGTCCGGCCATCCCCCTGATCGTGCGGTCGGATTCGCGGATCGAGGGGCCCGAGCGCGTGGCGCGCTGGCTGGGGCTGGAAAAGCTTCCACCTTACCTCGCCGAGCTCAGCCAGGCCGCCAGAGGCCTCGACCGCGAGGCGCTCGACCTGCTCGGTCAAAAGATCACGACTGCGCAGAAGAGCGGCGCGCCGTTCGCGATGGCGGTTACCGCGGCCGGATCGAACCGCAGATTGCGGATCGAGGGCCGGCTCGCCGATCCGCAGACCATCGCGCCGGGTGCAGTTCTGCTGTGGTTCTATGACGCGACCGAGAGCGAGACGCGCATGGCGGCGCTGGTCGAGGCCGAGGCCGAGGCGAAGCGGGCGTTCGACGCATTGTCGGGGCTGATCGAGGCCGCGCCGATCCCGATGTGGTTCCGCCGCGAGGACCTGTCGCTGCTGCTGGTCAACAGCGCCTATGTCGAGGCGGTCGGCGC
>NZ_LSIS01000341.1:0-2441 GCF_001556365.1 Blastomonas sp. CCH1-A6
CAGCTATACCCGGCTGCAGAACAGCCTCAAGGTCGCCGGGCTCGAGGGCGAGAACTTGGCGGGTGTGCAACAGCGCCTTCTCGACCTCTCGGGCCGCTATGGCGTCAACATCGAGGAGCTGGCGCGCCTGTTCGGCAACTCGTCGCAGGCGGCGTCCGATCTTGGCGCCAGCCAGGACCAGCTTGTCCAGCTGACCGAGGCGACGGCGCAATCGCTCAAGATCACCGGCACGAGCGCGGTGCAGGCGCAGGGGGCTATCCTCGGCCTGACGCAGGCGCTTGCCAGCGGGACGGTGCGTGCCGAGGAGTTCAACCAGATCAACGAAGGCGGCTTGCGCCCGCTGTTGCAACTCGCGGCCAATACCGAGCAGTTCGGCGGCAGCGTCGCCAGGCTTCGCCAGGCCGTGGTGGACGGCAAAGTAAGCTCCGAGCAGTTTTTTCAGGCCATTCTTAACGGCTCGGCGGAGCTTGAAGGTAAGGCCAGCAAGGCGACGCTCACGATCGCGGGGGCTTTCGAGTCTCTCAACAGCCAGCTGACGGTGTATGTTGGCGAGGCTGCGGAGGCGAATGGCGTCACCAACGCGCTGGCGACCGGCATCCAGACGCTGGCTAACAATCTGAACGTGGTCATCCCTGCCCTGGCTGCGATCGGGTCCGTGTTGGTCGTGGGGCGGGTTGCAGCCTATACCGCTGGCCTGCTCTCTGCTGCCAGCGCGGCGGGCGGTCTTAGTGTGGCTGCTGCTGGCGCAGGGCGCGCGCTGCTTGCGGCATTCGGCGGGCCAGTGGGCATCGCGGTCAGTGCGCTGGCGGTTGGGGTTGGCTATCTGGCGACTCGCACCGAAGAAGGATCGGTCGCCAGCGGCGTATATCGTAAAGCCCAAGACGCAGCGGCAGAAGCCTCGCAGCGGGCAGGCGATGCCGCCGACAAGCTTGCAACAGCAACGGGCCGCGCTCGCGTGGAGGCGCTGGCCAATGCCAAGGTATTGCGCGAGGAAACCAAGCAGAAGCTGGCCAGTGCCCAGGCCAGTCTGATTTTGGCCACAGCAGAAGCTGCGCGTGCCCAGTCACTTGCGAAGCGCACTGCCTCCAATCAGTTCGTCAATGCTGACTTACGCACCGGAGCTGTTGCCAAACGCGCGACCGCCGCAACGGCATCTGAGGCGACGGCCAATGAGGCTGCCGCGCGTGAATCAGTGCAAGTCCTCCAAGCTGCGCTCGACAAGGTAAATGCGGCCATCAATGCGGCCCCGGCAGTCGGAGCTGTCGGCGCGGGGCCGATCGAGAAGCGCGGGCGAGGAGGTGGTGCTACAGCATCCGGCCCTAGCGCGACAGAGATCACTGCCCGCTTCAACTCCGAACTGATCGCGCTGACACAGCAGACGCTTTCGGCGCAATCTTCGTTCGCGACCAGCGCGAACGAGCGGGCAGAGCTTGAGCTGCGGGCCGTCGAGTTCGCCAGGATCGCGGCGCAGAACGACATTGATGCCGCGACCGAATACAGCGCGGCGCAGAAAAAACGGCTGCTCGCACAGGTCGAGGAACTGGCGTTCTATGAACGCGAGCGCATTGCCCGCGACGAACGCGAGCAACTTGAGCAGGAAGCGCAGGATATTGCCGAGGCGCGTTTCCGCGCGCAGGAAGACCTTCTGCAAGGTCAGCTCGATCTTGCGCAGAGCGATGGCGAGCGCCGCGATCTGGCGCTTCAGCTGCTCGACCTTGAGTTTCAGTATCGCGACGATTTGCTTGAGCGCATCAAAAACAACAAGGACTTGAGTAAGGCTGTGCGCGACCAGGCCGAGATTGCGCAGGGGGCCTTGCGCGCGGCACAGCCGGGCCGTGTCGAGAATGCCCGGCGTGATACCGAATCGCCGGGCGAGCGGTTCCTGCGAGAGGTGCAGCGCAGTCAGCAGCAATTGACCGAGGATTTCCAGAGCGTCGCGGTCGATGGGCTGCAGTCGCTCAACGACGGGTTGGTCGATGCGATCGTCAACGCCAAATCGCTTGGCCAGGTGTTCAGCGGCGTGGCCAAGCAGATCGTTGCCGACCTTCTGCGCATCGCAATCCAGCAGGCTGTCATCCGACCGCTCGCGGAATCGCTGTTCGGCGGCGGTGGTGGCGGCGGCGGCGGCATCGGCGGCATCCTCTCGTTCGCATCCCTGTTCTCTGGCGGCGGCGGTTCGGGTATTGGCAGCGCGTTTAGGGCCGGTTCGTCTGTTGCTGCTGCCGCGCGCCGTGTGGTCGGCCGCGCATCCGGCGGGCCGGTGTCCGCTGGCCGCCTCTACCGCGTGAACGAGGCGGCGGGCGCGGGTGGCGTCGAGTTTTTCCAGCCTGCGCAGAACGGCAAGATCATCCCGCTCGGCCAGACCCGGGCGGCGATGGGCGGCGGCCAGCAATCCATCTCCGGCACCATCACCATCTCGCTGTCCGAGGATATCGACGGCC
>NZ_LSIS01000034.1:0-4704 GCF_001556365.1 Blastomonas sp. CCH1-A6
GGCGGGCGATGCCCCGCCGATAATGTGAGGATGATCGAATGGCGCTTGCACCGCAGAACATGAACGGCAAACCCGGCGTCGCGACCGACCATGTCGACGCGCCCGAGCTCAGGCTGTTCGTGTTCGGGCTGTTCTTCATCTTCGGCGGCATCACCTCGCTCAACGACGTGATCATCCCCAAGCTCAAAGAGCTGTTCACGCTCAACTATACCCAGGCGATGCTGGTGCAGTTCTGCTTCTTCACCGCCTATCTGCTGATCGGCATTCCCGGCGCAAAGCTGGTCAAGAAGGTCGGCTACATGCGCGGTGCGGTGTGCGGGCTGCTGCTGATGATGCTCGGCTGCCTGCTGTTCATCCCCGCCTCGCGCAACGCCACCTATGGCCTTTTCCTGTTCGCGCTATTCGTGCTGGCGAGCGGGGTGGTGATCGTCCAGGTCGTCGCCAATCCGCTGATCTCGATGCTGGGCAAGCCGCAGACCGCGCACAGCCGCCTGACCTTCGCGCAGGCGTTCAACTCGCTTGGCACCACCGTCTTCCCGATCGTCGGTTCGGCGCTGATCCTCGGCAGCCTCGCCAGCCTCAGCGCGGGCCAGCTTTCCGGCCCCGCGCTCGATGCCTATCGCACCGCCGAAAGCCAGGCGATCGTGAACGGCTATCTCGGCATCGCCGCCGCGATTGCGGTGGTGGCCGGCGTGGTCTGGCTGTTCCGCAACCGGCTGAAGGGCGAGACGCACGAGGCGAGCAGCGGTCTGGCCGGGTTCGACCTGCTCGCGCGCCCGCGCTTCGGCTTCGGCGCGCTGTGCATCTTCCTCTATGTCGGCGCCGAGGTCGCGATCGGATCGCTGATCGTCAACTATCTGATGCAGGCGCATGTCATGGCGCTGGGCGAACAGGTGGCAGGCAAGCTGATCGGCCTGTACTGGGGGGGCGCGATGGTCGGGCGCTTCATCGGATCGGGCGTGATGCGCTTCGTCAGCCCCGGCAAGCTGCTCGCGGCGGTGGCCGCAGGCGCGATCACGCTGATCCTCGTCTCGACGAGCACGCAAGGCATGGTCTCCGGCTATAGCCTGCTCGCCATCGGCCTCATGAACGCGATCATGTTCCCGACCATCTTCAGCCTGGCGTGCGAGGACCTGGGCCCGCGTGCGGCGGATGGATCGGGCATCATCAACATCGCGATCTTCGGCGGGGCGGTTATCCCGCTCGCCACCGGCGCGATCGCCGACCTTTCGGGCCAGCTCGGCTTGGCTCTGGTGCTGCCGGCGCTGTGCTATGCGGTGATCGGCGGATATGGCTGGTATGCGCGCAGCCGGGTCGCCTGATTGCAGCACAGCCTGAGCGAGCTTGGCCAAGGTCACGGTGGAGGGCTTGCGCCGCAACGCAAAAGAATTTTTTGCACATGCGAAGAATCCTCTTGCGCACGTTTGCAAACGATGTTTCTATTCGACGATCAGCTGAGAATAGACGTTTTCGGTTAAGAACGAGCGGTTTCTGCGCATTTTATTGCAGGCACGCTTGGTCTGGTTTCACCAGTTATTTTGCATCGCACAACAAGGCGGCCACCCGAAAAGGGCGGCGCAACCCTGCGCATTGGCCAGGGAAAGCGCTGCGACGGGATGGCCTGGCCGCGACGGGTGAGGGTGTCGACAAGGCCTGCATTTTCGAATGGGGGCATTCACAAGGTGATCACACGCAGAACGATGCTGCACCGGATCGGTGCGGCCGGGGGAGTTGCGGCCGTCGCGGGCGCAATGCAGTCAATGGGCTGGTTCGGAGTGGCTGAGGCTGCAGCGCTCGAACCGATGCCGGGCGATATGGGCAACGGCCGCTCGGTGGTGGTACTCGGTGCCGGATTTGCCGGGCTGGTTGCGGCCTATGAGCTCGAACAGCGCGGATTTGTGGTCACCCTGCTCGAAGCGCGTGGGCGCGTCGGCGGCAAAGCCTGGACAGTGCGCGATGGTGATCGCATCGCGATGCAGGGCGAGGACGATCAGATCGCGCGCTTCTCTGAAGGCCTGTATTTCAACGCCGGTCCGGCGCGACTGCCCAGTTTCCATCAGGGTGTGCTCGGCTATGCCAAGCGCTTCGGAGTGCCGCTCGAGGTCGAGGTCAATTCGAGCCGCTCGGCCTATCTGGTCGCGAAGAACGGCAGCAAATTGCGCATGCGCACCGCGATCAACGACATGCGCGGTCATGTTTCCGAACTGCTCGCCAAGGCGGTCAACCAGGGTGCGCTCGATACCGCGCTCAGCGTAGAGGAAAAGGCGAAGCTGCTGCCTTTCTTGAAAGCCTATGGCGACCTGCAGGGCGATTATGCGTTCAAGGGCACCACGCGCTCAGGCTTCAAAACGGGGCCAGGGGCCGGGATATCGAGCTTCGAGACCGCCAATGCACCGGTGCCGCTCGCCGATCTGCTCGCCAACGAGCAGCTTGGCATGATGGGCTTCGAGGACAATCTCTACATGCAGGCGACGATGTTCCAGCCGGTCGGCGGCATGGACCAGATATCGGTCGGCATCGAGCGCAACCTCAAGAAACGCGCGGTGCTGAACGCCGATGTCCAGCGCATCCGCCAGAGCGATGCCGGGGTCGAGATCGCCTATGTCGACACGGCCAGCGGCTCGGCGCGGGTCATCAAGGCCGATTACTGCGTGTGCACCATTCCCTTTCCGGTGCTGGCGAAGATCGAGGCCAATTTCGCCAAGCCCGTCGCCAACGCGATAGCAAGCGTGCTCTACGAGGATTCGAACAAGGTCGCGTTCGAGGCTCCACGTTTCTGGGAGCGCGACCAGATTTATGGCGGCCTCACCTTTGTCGGCGGCGAGACCAGCCTGATCTGGTATCCGTCCTGGGGCCTGCACGGCGAAAGGGGGATGATCCTGGGCTGTTACAGCTCGGGCGAGCCGGGCAAGGCCTTTGCCAAAAGGCCGATTGCCGAGCAGATCGCGATGGCGCGCGCCGCGATCGAGAGCGTCCATCCCGGCCATGGTGCCGATTGCATCGCGCCGCTGGTCGTCAACTGGCGCAAGATTCCCTATAGCCTTGGGCCCTGGCCCAACTGGAACCCCGGCGTGCGCGATCGCGGCGAGCATCCGATGACCGACACGCCCGCCTTCCGCTTGCTCAATCAGCCCGATGGCCGCATCTTCTTCGCCAGCGCCGCGCTCAGCCAGACGCCCGGCTGGCAGGAGGGCGCGCTGCAATCCGCACATGCGACCGTTGCCGCGCTGGTCGACCAGATGCGTGCTCGGGCGCTGACCGAACCGACCAGGAGTGCCCAGGCCGCATGATCATCCGCCCCGCCCGACCTGACGAGATACCCGCGCTTGAGCGGCTGATTGCCGCTTCGGCACGGCAGCTCAGCATCGGCTTCTATTCACCGCAAGAGACCGAGGCGGCAATCAAGCATGTGTTCGGGGTCGATAGCGAGCTGGTCGGCGACGGCACCTATCTGGTGGTCGAGCTGGACGGACGGATTGCCGGGTGTGGGGGATGGAGTCGGCGCGCGACCCTGTTCGGGTCCGATCGGTTCGCCCAGCGGCAGATAGGCTTTGTCGATCCAGCGCAGGCTCCGGCAAAGATCAGGGCATTCTTCATCGCGCCTGAATTCGCGCGGCGCGGCGTCGGCGCGGCGTTGCTCGACGCCTGCGAAGCGGCGGCGCGGGCGGCAGATTTCACCCAAGCCGAGCTGATGGCGACGCTGCCCGGCGTGCCCTTCTACACCGCCTATGGCTACCGTGCCCAAGGCGAGGTCGTGCAGCATTATGACGGCATCCCGCTGCGCTTCGTGCCGATGCGCAAGACGCTTTTTCAACCCTCGCAACAGGAGGCCGCACCCGAAACGGAAGTCCAGACATAATCTCATGAAACGTCATCGCAGGAGCGAACCAACACATCCGGACCAAAGAGCCCGGGCATTGGGAAGATGATGATCTGAAGGCCCAAACGCGAAAAGGGGGCTTTCGATGAGAATGAATGGAGGTATTTCGCGGGCCGTGCTCGCGACAGCATTGCTCGCCGCGCCGCAGACCGGCTGGGCCGCAAGTCTTGCCGATACGGCCGAGCAGCCGCTGGCCGACGCTGCAGCACAGGAAGACGATGCGCCTGAAAGGGCCGATATCGTCGTCACCGGAACGCGGCGCACCGACCGCACCGTGATCGAATCCTCGGTGCCGATCGACGTCTTCACCAACGAGGATCTGGCGACCCAGTCCAGCCCGCAACTGCAGACCATCCTGCAGACGCTGGTGCCCTCGTTCAACCAGCAGCGCAACCTGCTCGGCGATGCCTCGGCCTTTGTCCGCCCGCCGACACTGCGCGGCCTTCCGCCCGACCAGATCTTGGTGCTGATCAACGGCAAGCGCATGCACCGCTCGGCTCTGGTCCAGGTCGCGGGCGGGCAGCTGGCGCAGGGCTCGCAAGGGCCCGATCTGTCGCAAATTCCCGGCGAGGCGCTGGGCCGCATCGAGGTGCTGCGCGATGGCGCATCGGCGCTCTACGGATCGGACGCGATCGCCGGCGTGATCAACCTGGGGCTCAGCACCAAGGACAGCGGCATCGACATGCAGGCGCGCTATGGCCAGACCTATGCGGGCGACGGCCAGGACACGCAGATATCCGCGATTGCCGGGTTCAAGCTTGGCAGCGATGGCGGCTTCTTCAACGTCACCGGCGAGTTCATCGACCAGAATATCTGGGACCGTT
>NZ_LSIS01000342.1:0-453 GCF_001556365.1 Blastomonas sp. CCH1-A6
TGCCGATGTCCTGTTCGCGGCAGGCGGCGCTGATCTCGGACACCAATTCGGCGGTGCGGCGGATATCGGGGACGAGCCTTGCGAGCATCTCGCCCGCTTCGCCTGCAGCCTTGACCGTGTCGGACGACACCTGGCTGATCTCTGCGGCAGCGCCCTGGCTGCGCTCGGCAAGCTTGCGCACTTCGGAAGCGACGACCGCGAAGCCGCGGCCATGCTCGCCGGCGCGCGCCGCCTCGACAGCCGCATTCAACGCCAGCAGATCGGTCTGGCGGGCGATCTCCTGGACGATGCCGATCTTCTCGGCGATCATCTGCATCGCGCCGACAGCCTTGTTCACGGCCTCGCCGCTGATCTCGGCATCCTTGGACGACTGGCGCGCGATCTTCTCGGTCTGCGCAGCATTGTCGGCGTTCTGCTTGATGTTCGCAGCCATCTCTTCCATCGAGGCCGAGG
>NZ_LSIS01000343.1:0-1223 GCF_001556365.1 Blastomonas sp. CCH1-A6
GAAACAAGCGAGGCGGTTATGCTGGCAGCGGCGATAAACGAGCGCCGATCAAGGTCTGGCATTTGCAATTCCCTGTCTTGATGCTGGCAATTTACAGACCCATCCTGTGGCTCCGATGCGGTGCATAATGCCAGTAGGGACGGACTGCGGTGCCGGAATTGCGCGACCAACCCGCGCTTGCGCAAATTATCGCCCATGGGTCAGCGCACGCTGGTAGGTTTGCCGGTTGTTGGGGCTTCGGTTCAGGTGTCGCGCATTGCAGCGTTCACCTGGATATCGGGGGAGCCCATACGCGGGAACTCTTGGGCGCGCTCCTGCGCAGTCATCCGGCCGCCAAGCCGGGTTGCGGATTGATCACCGGGTCGTCTCGCAGCCTTCGCGCTGCAAAATCGATGAATGCCCGCACCTTGGCGGAGGCGCGACGACCTTCGAGATGGACCAGGTGCACCGGCAGGGGATTGCGCTCGAATTCTTCGAGAACCAGCCTGATCCGGCCTGCAGTGACTGACGGGCCAACCTGATAGGATAAGAGCCTGCTCACCCCCCAACCCTGCTCAACGGCGTGCAGCACGGCGGCGTTCGAGTTGCAGGTGAGCGAAGGCTGGATGCGGATCGTCAGTCGATCATCGTCTCCAAAGCGCCATTCATGGCTGCCGAGCGAGCCTGTCGCCACGATGACGCGGTGGCGCTCGATATCGGCGGGATGTTGAGGTACACCATGCCGCTTCAGATAGCCAGGGGAGGCGCAGATGACCGATCGCACAGCCCCGACCCGGATTGCGGCCATGCTTGAATCGCTCAGGTGGCCGATCCTCAGCGCCAGATCCATGCCTTCCTCGAGAAGATTTGTGACCCGGTCCAGCAGAAGCAGCCTGCCGCTAACATCGGGATGTTGATCGAGAAAATCGAGTAGGATCGGCATGATGTACAGCCGCCCGAACATCACCGGGGCGGTGATGGTCAGCAGCCCGCGCGGTGATGCATGCTGCCCCTGCGCGGCGGATTCCGCATCCGCCAGTTCCTGCAGGATACGTTCGACATCGGCCAGATAGCGGTGTCCCGCTTCGGTCAACGCAACGTTGCGGGTGGTGCGGCTGAACAGACGCGTCCCGATATGGTCTTCGAGCGCCGCTACCGCACGGGTGACGGCGGGCGGGCTCAGCCCCATCTGCCGGGCAGCGGCGCTCGAAGACCATATCGGGACGCGTCTGTTCAGCCGCACC
>NZ_LSIS01000344.1:0-9663 GCF_001556365.1 Blastomonas sp. CCH1-A6
GTACCGTGGGCGCGCTCGGCGGCATGGGGATGGCGCTGTTTACCGGCTATATTCTCGACAGCACCGGCAGCTATGAAATCCTGTTCGCAATCTGCGCCAGCGCCTATCTGGCGGCGCTGCTGGTGGTGCACCTGCTCAGCCCCAGGCTGGCTCCGGCCAAGGTCTGATCGTTCAGCAGGCCAGCGCCTTGGTCCATTGGCCGAGGCGCTGGTCGCGGGCTGCGCTGTCCATTTGCGGGTCGAACGTCTGGATGGGCGATACCATCGCGCGCGCTTCTTCGAGCGAGCCATAATGGCCTGAACCGATCGCCGCGAGGATTGCCGCCCCGCGTGCCGTCGTCTCGACATCGCTGGGGCGTTCGCACGGGATGTTCAGCACATCGGCAATATCCTGCGCGATCCAGTCGTTCGCGCTCATCCCGCCATCCAGCCGCAGCACCGACCACGGCGCGCCATCGGCACCAAAGGCGCGGCCGAGATCGTGGAACACATTGGCGACCGATTCGAGTGATGCACGGACGATATGCGCGCGCGTCGTCGCGAACGAGAGCCCGGTGATCGAACCGCGTGCATCAGGCAGCCAATAGGGCGCACCAAGCCCGGACAGGGCGGGGACCACGACCACGCCGCCGCTGTCCGGAACGGAACGCGCCAGCGCCTCGCTCTCTGCCGCATTGCCGAGCAGGCCGATGCTGTCGCGCAGCCATTTGACCAGGCTGCCCGCGACGAACACCGATCCTTCGAGCGCGAAGCTGCGCGTGCCGTTCACCTCGCACAATACGGTACCGAGCAGCCGGTGCTCGGATCGCGGCGGGTTCTGGCCCATGTTCGCCAGAATGAACGCGCCGGTGCCCAGCGTCGCCTTTGTCTGGCCGACATCGAAACAGCCCTGGCCGATGGTCGCCGATTGCTGGTCACCCGCCAGACCCGTGATCGGGATCGGGGTGCCGAACAGTTCTGGCTTCGTCGTTCCGAACACGCCGGTGCTGGCCACGACTTCCGGCAGCGCCATGCGCGGCACGCCGAACAGGTCGCACAGGCCATCGTCCCAGCTCTGGCCGGTCAGCGCGAGCAGGCTGGTGCGGCTGGCGTTCGAGACATCCGAAATGTGGAGACCGCCGGTGAGGTTCCACACCAGCCAGCTCTCGATCGTGCCGAAGGCGAGCCGGTCTCCCAGCGCTTCCGCACCGTCGATATTGCGCAGCATCCACGCCATCTTGGTCGCGGAAAAATAGGGGTCGAGCAGCAGCCCGGTGGCCGATTGCACCGCCGCCTCATGGCCGCCCGCGCGCAGCTGCTGGCATTGAGCGTCGGTGCGGCGGTCCTGCCATACGATCGCCTTGCCGAGCGGCTGGCCGGTCGCCTTGTCCCAAGCGACCACGGTCTCGCGCTGGTTGGTGACGCCGATCGCGGCGATTCGCTCGGCCCCGCCTGCGCGCTCGACCATGACCTGCGCGCAGGCGAGCGTGCGCTCCCAGATCTCGTTCGCATCATGCTCGACCCAGCCGGGCTGCGGATAACATTGCGTGATGTCGTGCTGCTCGGTCGCGATCCATTCGCCCGCCAGCGTATAGAGCATCGCGCGGGTCGAGGTCGTGCCTTCGTCGAGCACCAGGATCAGCTTGTCAGCCATGCGCGGCCTCCGTGTCTGCATTCTCGCCGAGCAGATCGCCGATATCCGCGATCTCGAGCCCGAAGCGTTCGACCAGATCGGCAATGTCGCCGGGGCGGGCCATCTCGCCATCGTCACGCATGATCGAGCAGATTACCGCCGCATCGCCGCATCCGGCGCGCCGCGTCAGTTCGATTGCGGCTTCGGCAGCCGCCGCGCGTTCGGCCACGCCGCCGGGCGAGCAGATCAGCGGGAAGATATGGCCGGGCGAGACAATGTCGTCTGCGGTGGCCTCGGGCGCGACCGCGACCCGCACGGTCTGCGCGCGGTCGGCGGCGGAAATGCCGGTGGTGACGCCCTCTGCCGCCTCGATCGACCGGCCCAAGGGACGACCGGACTGGCGATCCTTGCCGGGGTTCATCAGCCCGATGCCCAGCCGCATCGCGCGGTCCTGCTGCATGGCCAGGCAAATCAGCCCGCGCCCGTGCGTCGCCATGAAGTTGATCGCTTCGGCGGTCGCATGCTGCGCGGCGACGGCGAAATCCATGTCGCCCCGGCGGAAGCGGTCGCCGGTGATGATGATGACCTTGCCCTGTTTGAGGGCCTCCACCGCGCCTGCGATGCTCATGCGGCGGGCCTCGCCATCGCGCTGAGGCTGGTCGCGCCCTGCACGACCTGCTGCCCGACCATGTCGAGCTGCATCCGCGCGCGATCATCAAGACACTCGCCATCGGGCGAGAACAGGCCGGGATAGGTGCGGATCGTCGCGCCCATCGGCGTCGGCCAGCCGCGCAGCGCATGGACGATGCTGCGCAGCGTCTGCATCGTGCTCATGGTTGCCTGGTCGCCATAAGCCGTGGCGATCAGCCCGACCGCCCGGCCGTCGAGATAGGGGCGCGTGTCCTTCGACAGGTCCTCGAGATAATCAAGCGCATTCTTGACCAGCCCCGAAATCGTGCCGTGATAGCCGGGAGCTGCGAGCAGCACGCCATCGGCGGCGCGGACAGCCTCGACCATTTCGCGGCCTTCGGCTCCAGCATGGGCGCTGCTGCGGTAATGCGGGAGCGCGGCGAGATAGGCCCCGTCGAACAGCTGCACCTCGGCCCCGTGCGCGGCGGCGCTGGCCATCGCGGTGCGCAGCGCCAGCTCGGTGGTGCTGCCGATGGACACGGTGCCGCCAATCGCGACGATGCGGGGTGTCATGCTACGGGTTCCTTCTGGAAAAAGCGTTCAAGGGCGGCCTGCTGATCGGCCGAGAGATGCAGGCCCAGCTTGGTGCGGCGCCACAATATGTCCTCGGCGGTCATTGCCCATTCGTTCTCGATAAGGTGCCGCACCTCTGCCTCGGTCAGGCCATGGCCGAAATGCTCGCCGCAATCGGCGAGCGTCCTGGCATCGCCCAGAAAGCGCGCGGCCATGGTGCCATAGGTGCGGATCAGCCGCTCGGCCCAGGCTGCTTCGAGGAAGGGATAACGCGCCCGCAGACCAGCGATTTGCTGCGCAACATCGTCCACGCCGAATTCGCCACCAGGCAGCGGTTTGGCATGGGTCCAATGGTCACCGCGCAAGGCCGGGACGCGGCTGGCGAGCTTGTCGACCGCTTCCTGGCTCAAGGTACGGAAGGTAGTGATCTTGCCGCCGAAGACCGAGAGCATCGGTGCGCCCTCATGCTCTTCGGTCAGGTCGAAGCGATAGCCGCGCGTCGCCGCTTCGGGCTTGCCCGACCCGTCATCGACCAGCGGCCGCACGCCCGAATAGGTCCAAACGACATCGGCGGGCGTGACGGGCTTACTGAAAAAGCGGCTCGCCCCTTCGCACAGATACGCGATTTCCTCCTCGCTCGCGACGATGGGCTCGCCGGGCTGCTGGTCGCGATCCGTGGTGCCGATCAGCGTGAAATCCTGTTCATAGGGGATGGCGAAGAAGATCCGGCCATCGGGCAACTGGAAGAAATAAGGGTGCGGGTGATCGAACAGCTTGCGCACCACGATATGCGATCCGCGCACCAGGCGGATCGACTGTTTGGGCTGCTCGCCCGACTTGCCCAGGATGCCGAGCACCGATGGGCCCGCAGCGTTGATGATCGAGCGCGCGGTGAAATCACCCTGCGGCGTCTCGATGCGCCAATGCTCGCCGGTGCGCTCCAGCTTCGTCACCGGGCAGCGCGTATGCACGTCGGCGCCACGATCGGCGGCATCGCGCGCGTTGAGCACGACGAGCCGCGCATCATCGACCCAGCCGTCCGAATAGACGAAGCCATGCAAGAACTCGGGCTTGAGTGGGGCGCCTGCAGGGTGCCGGTCGAGCCGGATCGTCTCGGTCGCGGGCAGCAGCTTTCGCGCGCCGATATGGTCGTAGAGGAACAGCCCGAGCCGCAACAGCCAGCGCGGCCGCAGACCCCTGACCCAGGGCAACACGAACCGCATCGGCCAGATGATATGCGGCGCGATGCCCCAGAGGATCTCGCGCTCGCCCAGCGCTTCGCGCACCAGGCCGAACTCGTAATGCTCCAGATAGCGGAGGCCACCATGGATCAGCTTGCTCGAATTGGACGAGGTGCCGCTCGCCAGATCCTGCGCCTCGAGCAGCAGCACCCGTGCGCCGCGCCCGGCGGCATCGCGCGCAATGCCGGTGCCGTTGACGCCGCCGCCGATCACGGCGACGTCGAACATATTGGCTTCAGGGTGCGGCGACTGGTCCATCAGATCTCGAGCGGCCCGTGCTGGATGTGCGGCAGTACGTAGCGGGCGAACATATCGGCTTCCTGCACATGCGGATAGCCCGAGAGGATGAACGCCTCGATGCCTTCGGCCTGATAGGCGCGCAGCTTGGCGAGCACCTGATCGGGCGTGCCGACGATCGCAGCGCCGCAGCCCGAACGCGCACGCCCGATTCCGGTCCACAGATTCTCCTCGACAAAGCCGTCGCCATCGGCCGCGCCGCGCAGCTCCTGCTGGCGCTGCACGCCGTAATTCTTGGCATCGAGCGACTTTTCGCGGATCGCCTTGCCCGCCTCGTCATCGAGCTTGGAGAGCAGCCGGTCGGCATAGGCGCGTGCCTCGTCCTCGGTCTCGCGGACGATGACATGCACACGATAGCCGAACTTGAGCGTGCGGCCGTATTTGGCGGCGCGCGCCTTCAGGTCGGCGATGTTCTCGCGCACCTTGTCCATCGTGTCGGGCCACATCAGGTACACGTCGCACGCCTCGGCGGCGCATTCGCGTGCCTCGTGGCTGAGGCCGCCGAAATAGAAGGCGGGGCATTTGCCGGACAATGTGGTGATGCGCGGCGGGTCGAGCTTGAGGTTGTAAAAATCGCCCTGGAAATCGAGCGCCTCGCCGTTGAGCAAGGTACGCACGATCTTCATGATCTCGGTCGCGCGGGCATAGCGGGGGCCGGATTCGATCTTCTCGCCCGGCATGTCGGACGAGATGATGTTGACGTTCAGACGCCCGCCGGTACCCGAAGCGTTGGGACCGAGAATGCGGTCGAGCGTCGCGATGCGGCGGGCGAGCTGCGGCGGCCAGTCCTCGCCCATGCGCGTCGCCCAGAGCAGCTTGATGCGGCGGACCTGGGTGGCGACAGCCGCGGCGAACGCGGTGGTATCGAGCCCGAGCGAGTAGCCCGACGGCAGCAGGATGTTGTCGAACCCACCTTCCTCGGCGCGCAGCACGATGTTGCGGCAATGCTCCCAGCTCGACTGCAGATAGGGGTCGGGAACGCCCAGGAACTCATAGTCATCGTCGCACAGCGCCGAAAACCAGGCGATTTCGCAATTCTGTTCAGCCATCTTGGCTCTCCTTCACAGCGGCGGCCCGCAAGGCCGGCCGCGTCAATTCCTCGTGTCAGCGATCAGGGCAGGGGCTCGCCGCGCGCTGCCACCAGCACCGCGTACCAGTCCTGCCGGGTCCAGCGCACCTTGAGCGCCGCTGCGCCCTCGGCGATGCGTTCGGCCTGCTGCGATCCGATGATCGGGATGATCCCCGCCGGGTGCGCCATCAGCCAGCTATAGGCCGCGACACTGCGCGACACGCCCTGCGCCTCGGCCACGGCATCGAGCGCCGCGGCCACCAGCCGGTCGCGCGCGGTCTCTGCCGCTGCCAGGCGTCCACCGCCCAGCGGCGACCAGGCCATCGGCGTCAGGCCCATCATCATCGCCTGATCCAGCTCGCCATTCTCGAAACAGGTGATGCGCAGCGGGCTGATCTCAGGCTGGGTGGTGACCAGCTTGCTCGCCAGGAAGTGATCGAGCGCCGCGATCTGGTGCACGGTGAAGTTCGACACGCCAATCGAGCGGATCTTGCCCGCGCTCACCGCATCGTCGAGCACGCGCGCGACCTCCTGCGGGTGCGCAAGGATATCGGGGCGGTGGATCTGCCACAGATCGACCATATCGACCTTCAGGCGGCGAAGCGAATTGTCGATCGCGGTGCGCAGATAGTCGGCGCTCTGGTCATAGGGCAGGGGGGGCAGGATGCCGCCCTTGGTCGCCAGCACCATGCGGCTGCGCAAGGCTGGATCGGCGGCGAGCACCTCGCCGAGCAGTGCCTCGGCATCGCCAAAGCCGCCCGCGCCGTCAAAGCCGTAAATGTCCGCCGTATCGAGGAAATTGATCCCGGCATCGAGCGCGGCATGGACCAGGCGCGCCGCCTCAGCGACGCTGCGGCCATTCTCGGCAAGGCGCCACATGCCCCAGGCGATCGGGGAAACCATGATGTCACTTCCGCCAAGGGCACGAAAGGCGGGAGGCAGGGGCAGTTCGCTCATGAAAAGGTCCTGTTTGGGGGCGCTACCGAGGCGCGTTCGACAAGTTGATGGGGAAGGCGGCGATGGGTGATGTCGCCGCCTGCAATGAGAATCTCGGTCGCGGTCCGCGCCAGCTCCGCCATCGGCTGGTGGATCGTGGTGAGCGGCGGCCAGACGGTGCGCGCGAGCGTGGTGTCGTCGAACCCTGCGACCGACAGTTCGGCGGGAACGTCCATGCCGCGATCGTGCGCCACAGCCAGCACGCCGGCGGCCATGTCGTCGTTCGAGGCGAAGATCGCGCTCGGCCGCTGCGGCAGATCGAGCAGCGCACGTCCGCCGCGCACGCCCGAATCGAAATCGAACTCGCCATCGCAGACCAGCACCGGATCATAAGGCAGGCCGGCGCGGTCGAGCGCGCGGCGATAGCCGAACAAGCGGTCGTCCGACGCCATGTGATTGGGATGGCCCTTGATGAAGCCGATGCGGCGGTGCCCGGCATTGATCAGATGCGTGGTCATGTCGTCGGCGGCCTGGGCATCGTCCATGAACACCGAACTCGTCAGCGCATGGTTGGTGCCCGGCGAGATGCGCACGAACGGCACGTCGAGCGCCTCGAGCGCGCGCAGCACCGGGTCGCAATCGGTCACCGGCGAGGAGAGGATGATGCCATCGACATGCGTTTCGGTGACCAGCCCACGCACCTGTTCGCCCACCTGCGGGTCGGCGACATCGACCGGCTGGGCGAGCAGACGGATGCGGTTGGCGCGGCAGAAATCCCAGCAGCCGGTCTGGATCTGGAACATGTAATAGGGGCTGTGATTGTCATAGATCAGCGCGATCTGGTTCGACTTGCCGCCCGACAGGATGCGCGCCGCGACGCTTGGGCGAAAATCAAGGTCGCGCATCGCCTCTTCCACCCGATCGCGCGTCGCCTGGCTGACATAGGGATGGCCGTTCAGCACCCGGCTCACGGTCTTGACCGCCACACCCGCCTTGGCCGCGACATCGCGGATATTCGCCCGTTCGCTCATCGCTCCAGCACCCCGTTCAGGCCCGCGAACAGCGCCGCAAAGGCGCTGTCGGGGCGATAGAAGACCGGTGGCTGGCCGATCGGCGCAGCGATGCGGTGCGTGCCGGGCGCATAATCCACGCCGCCCCACACGTGCCGCCACACGCCTGCTCCAGGGAGGATCACGTCGCGTGCATCTGCACCCTGTTCGACCACCGGGGCCACCAGCATGTCGGCACCGTAGAGAAACTGGTCCTGCACCGTAAAGAGGGCGGGATCGTGCGGGAAATGCAGGAACAGCGGGCGCTGCGCGGGAAGGCCCTGCGCGCTCGCTTCGCCGCACAGGTGGCGGACATAGGGCGCGAGATGCGCGTGCACCCGGCTCCAGCGCGCAAAGCAGGCCATCAGTTCCGGCGTCGAATCATATTGCAGATTGTCGTCGGGCCGGTTGCCCTCATGGCTGCGCATGACCGGCGCGAAGGCGGCAAGCTCGCACCAGCGCTGCATGAGTTCCTCTGTCCGCACGTTGCCGTGCAGCGAGGTATAGCCGCCGCAATCCGAATGGCTGTACGCATTGCCGACCAGGCCCGCAGACAGCGCGCCGGTGATCACCGTGCCGATGCCATCGTGCCGGGTGAAATCGACCGACTGGTCGCCCGCCCAGAGCAAGGGGCAATACGCCTGCACCCCGGAAAAGCCGGCGCGCATGAAGAACACCGCATCGCCGGTTCGGCCGCGGCTTTCGACCGCGCGCGCGTTGACCTGGGCCCAGAGCACCGGCCAGCGATTGTGCGCCTCCATCGGGTCGGAGCCGTCCGCGAGGCGCAGGTCGGTGGGCAGATATTCGCCAAAATCCGCCATCCAGCCGTCGATGCCGATATCCAGCATTTCGCGGCCCAGTACGCGCTCTGCGAACCAGGCGCGCGTTTCGGCGCGAGTGAAATCGACCACGCCACAGTCGAACTCGCCGAAATCGACCAGGTGGACCTCGTCGCTGTCGGTACGCAGACAAAAATGGCCGCCGCCTGCCGCTTCGGCGAACAGGTCGCCATCCACGGCAATATAGGGATTGGCATAGGCCATGAACCGGATGCCGCGCCGATGCAGGTCTGCAATGCGCGACTTCAGGTCCGGATAGCGCTGGGCACTGCGCTCTCCGTTATGCCAATCCCAGAACAGGCGACGGCCAAAGGTAGTTTCGCGGATCCCCGCCCAGTCCTCGCACCACAGCGCGGAGACGGCGGTGCCCGCGTCGATGAAGCGTTCGAGCCTCTCGAAGCTCGATGCGCCCGATTTCAGCCCGACGATCGCCCCGCCGATCGCCCAGTCGGGCAATTTGGGCTGGCGACCGAAGCGCTTCGACAGCGCGGAGACGAGTTCGAGCGGACCATCGGCGGCGAAAAGTTCGAAATTCGCGGTGTCGCTCCACACGTCCACCGCGTGAAAGCCGGGATCGGTGAAGTCGAGCACGCTGTAGCAACTGGCGTCGAGGTGCACCGCGATCCAGCGCGAAGTGAGAAAGGTCGGCTGAGGATAATTGGTGTTCCAATAGTCGCCGCCCGCCATGCCCTCGGCGTCCATGATGCGGGTGAGTTCGGTCGACTTGTCGCGGCCCACTCCTGGTTCGCTGGTCCAGATCGGGAAGGCGCGGCCATTCAGCGCGAGATAGCTCATCTGCTCGCCGCCGCCCCAGACGCATTCGCCCGGCTCAGCATGAAAGCGCACGCGAAGGCGATCATAGCCGGGAAGCAGTGCGTTGATCGTTAGCTCATGGCCCTTGGTCGAAAGGCGCGCGACCGGCACGCCATCGTGCAGCCATTCGATGCCGCCATCGGCCATGCGCCATTCTGCCGGAGCGATCTCGTCGGCAGGCGAGTCGGAAATGCGGAAATTGCCGCGAAACATCGTGATATCGGGGTTGCCCCGCGCCATGACCACCGCAGGACAGGGGATGTGGTGACGCAGCACGATCCGGTCTCCGAAAAGGAGATCGAACCCGTCATTCTGGGCGTGCACCCGCAGTTTCAACGCGATTTTCCTAACCCTTGCTCGCACTGTGGCGAAATGGCCGCAGCCATCGTCCGTTTTTCTGACACCGCTTGACATATCGAGCCAGTCATAGCAGATCAAGCGCCAATCGCGGCGACCATACCAAGGGGCAGCAAGCCCCCGCTACGACCGCATTCTCGCAGGGAGAGGGTATCATGAAGCTTTCCAATCTATTGTCCGTCCGTGCCGCCGCGCTGTCCGCGACCGCGCTTTCGCTCGCGTTCGCGATGCCCGCACACGCGCAGGAC
>NZ_LSIS01000345.1:0-6870 GCF_001556365.1 Blastomonas sp. CCH1-A6
AGCAGCACCTAAATCTCCACCGAAAATTACACCACGAGCGCGGACGCTAACCCAACCGGCTCATGGCGCAACTCGATATCGATGCACGGATCGATTACCGCTCGCTGGTAGCATAGGCATCGAACTGGAACTGCAGTCGAAGATCGGCGCAGCAGCCTCGCGCAAGGCAGACGAATGGCTTTCGCATGTGCCGCTCGTAGAGAATGTCAATATCGCGCGCTCAAATGGCGAGAAGATCATCGTCGATCCCAACGTAGCCCTCAGCGCGATCACGCATCGGCAGGCCTGGCTCGCCACGCACGACCTTGCGATGCTCGCGCACTGGCACAGCGCCGATCCGGAGCAGATCAATTAGGACCGCCAGTATAGCAGTGCCAGGAGCATGGCTTTCAATCAGGGCACTGAACCAAAACAACGCAGTTAAATCCAAACCTGATGTTTTGGTTCGAGGTGGCTTGTAGGTCCTGTGGTGCTTCTGTCGCTCAAGCGAATCACAAATAGTATCCTCATTTCGGGGGTTTTTTCTAGCGGGCGCAGTGGTCCGGCGGGAGTCAGACCAATTTTTCTTGAATGTGAGGCGGTGGTGAGAGTGGCGTCTAGGGATTGCTCGCCCCGATTTTGAACATGGCGCTTGGAAAACAGGACCAACATGCAAATGGTGGATCGGTGGAAAGTGTCACTTCGAGTGAAATAAAGCTTTCAAATAAGGTGGTGCGCATCGCGAAGCGTAAGCTGAGGCTGTTTTCATGAAAGTAGTCTGTGCCTCCAAAACGGATGTTTTTGGATATAGACGCCCATCCCAATTTGTGGTGGACCTTCGTCAAGAGTGATTCGCAAATAATAGTCTTCGTTTTGAAGGCATTTCGTCGCTGGAACCAAGTATTCCGGCCGAAATGGCGTTCGCGCGCGAGAGAGGGGGCAATGTGCTGAAAAAGGGCTTGGGTCTTGGGCTCGCGAGCATGCTGGTTGCAGGCGTGCCAGCACAAAGCCAGACGAGCGACGCGGTGACATACACCTATGACGCGCTGGGGCGGCTGGTGCAGACCTCGCATAGCGGGACTGTCAACAATGGGGTCAACTCCACATACAGCTATGACCCGGCAAGCAACCGGACAAATGTAACGGTCACCGGCGCGGCTGGTACATTGGGAGAGCCCAGCGGCGGGACGGATCCTGGAGGCGGCCCACCCCCTGGCGGTGGTGGAAATCCTGGCGGTGGTGGCAGCAACCAGCCGCCGGTGGCGCAGAATGACAATGGCGGAACCGTTGCTCTGTGTTCCTACAAATCCGTCAATGTGATCGCCAACGACACCGATCCTGAAGGTCATTATCCGCTAACGCTGGTTGGAATCCAGGGAGTCTCGCCGTCCAGCCGAGGCGAGGCAGGTGTTGAGTCATCGACCAATGTCGGGTTCACGTCCTATGGTTCCAGCGGCAGTGTTCAGGTGACCTATGTCGTCCAGGACAGCCAGGGAGCGACATCCACAGGCGTGCTCACGCTAAATGTTGCAGGTGGCGGATGCTGGTAATGATCAGCGAGCCGCCCTTCTGCGCGGCGACATCTGGGCTGCGCCATTCTCAAACGAAAACCAGTTTCTCACAATACCGAGGGGGCTACTCAATGGCGTCTGCGGCGATACAATCTTGCATACTGCTTTGCGCAAGATGGGCACATTCTCTTTCTGCGACGACAGCGAGCCTGGGGCTGTTTGCGCTATTCTCGCTGGTTTCTTCGGGGCCTGTTCTTGCTCAGACGCCAACGGATGCGAGGGCGCAGTATCTGGAGCAGTACACTGAGAGTCCCGGAGGCGTGAACATGCAAACCGGGTGGTACTCGCTCAGCGTCACCGATCTGGCGATCGGCGACCTGACGCTGACGAGGGGATGGGGCGGCAAGGTTGCTGGTTTCCCGATCAGTCAGAATCCTTCCGGGCAGGATCGTAGCTGGACCTTCTCTGTTAATGGCGGAGCAGACAGAGATCTCTTCGACGATCGGCGGGTCCATGTGGTCGTAGACGGTCAAAAATACAGCTTTGGGATGTTGAGTATCGGTGCTTACAACCCGAAGAACAGAACGACCAACGGTACATCTCTCCGCCACATTGCCAATGATCGGTTGCTTTTCATCGACAAGGCGGGCGGCCAGCATGTCTTCTTCAAGCCTGCCGGGCTTGCGCAGCCATCCAGTGGGCCGCAGAGATATCGGATCGAAACTTCGACCCGTCCGGATGGCACCGTCCACAGCTACAGCTACCGTTCTGATGCGCTGCTGCAGGAAGTAAGGAGCACGCGCGGATACGCCATCCATCTCGATTATGATGGCTATGGAAGAGTTACCAAGGCGTGCGGATATAACCTGGCCAATAGCCCGGTTTCTCCTGCGGCGGCTTGCAGCGGCGAAGCGATAGCAGTCTCATATGGATATGGCGGTCAGGGGCTTGCCAGCGTCACTGATGCTATGGGTGTGACGGTCCAGATCAGCTATAAATCGACGGGTTATGGGGAACCAGTCATCGGCTGCGTGACGGTGCCGGGGTCCGGGACCTGTGCGGTTGAGAACTTCTACGGCGAAACTCGTAACTGCCTTTACGCGCCGCACCCTTGTTCAGCGCTGACCAAACCCGATCAGGTCACCAAGCAGATCATGGCTGATGGTGCCGTCTGGCAATATGCTTTCAACCCCGAAGCAAGCCCTGTCTATGAACCGACGCCGCCCGGTGAGCCTCGGCGAAGCGATTCCGTCATGGTCGAGCCGGATGGCGGCTCCTGGAGCTTCACTTATGATCGCGGCCTGCTCGCAGAAGTCGTTGCACCGGGCCTGCTGGTGACGAACTACAAATACGGGCAATCCAGCGCTCAGATATCCACCATCCCCCCCGTGTATATCGATATGCGAGATCCCAATCCCTCGCTGGTCACAACGCCAGGAGGCGACCGGATTTTTCGCTACTGGGGCTTGCGCGGCAACCTGTGGATGCGGTCCAACTGGCCGGTTGGAACGGGCAACAATGTCACGCTGAACAACGGGTCGAACATGTTCTTTTCCGACCCGAACAAGGAATTCTGCTGCATCAATATGGGCCTGCCCAACAACCCGGCGGGTTCGACTGTGTGGATCCAGGGTTTTCTCGATGACTACAGCCATTTTGGCGGTCCCTGGCCGACCGGTTGCGGCACCGGTGATGCAGATGCCAAGCTTTGCAGCAAGCCACTGAGGGTGATCGACGAGCGCGGGAACCAGACCGACTATACCTACGATCCGGCCCATGGCGGCGTGTTGACCGAAACCGGTCCCGCCCCCGTGCCCGGCGGTCCGCGCCCGCAGAAGCGCTATAGCTATGTCCAGCGTCAGGCCTGGTTGCATACCGGCGGAGGTTATGCGCCAACGGGGCAACCCGTCTGGCTGCTCGCGTCCGAAAGCATCTGCCGTACGACGGCATCCACTGGCAGCGGATGCGCGGGCGGTCCGTCCGACGAGGTTGTCACGACCTATGAATATGGTCCGGACCAGGGGCCGAACAATCTTCTGGTGCGCGGTGTTGCGGTGACGGCGGACGGCCAGACGTTGCGCACTTGCTACACCTATGACGCGCTCGGTCGGAAGACGAGCGAAACTCCTCCTGCTGCGGGGTTTGCGACATGTCCGTGAAGATGAATGGGGGCAGCGTGACGCTGCAGACACTCGGGCTGGCCCGTATGCTGGCATTGGGGCTCGCATCATTGGCTTTGCCGGGGCTGGCCCATGCCCAGGCATCCCAGCCTAGCGCTTACACCAAGTCCGTCCGTTACGACGCGCTGGGCCGGGTAACCGGAACGATCTCTGCCGATCCCGATGGTCCGGGCGGTGCTCCGATGCAGGCGGTGCGCACGACCTATGACGTGCGCGGCAATGCAGTGCTGGTGGAAAGCGGCGAGCTCTCGACCTGGCAGGGCGATTCCGTCGCGCCGGCGTCGTGGAGCGGGTTTGTCGTGCGGCGTCAGGTCTATGCCGATTATGACATCATGAACCGCAAGACGCGCGAATGGGTCGTCGGCGATGGCGCAACGCATTCGATGACGCAGTTCAGCTATGACGTTACCGGCCAGCTGATCTGCACGGCGGTGCGCATGAACCCGGCGACGTACGGGGCGCTCCCCGGCAGTGCCTGCGATCATGCGAGCGCCGGCGGCTTTGGACCGGACCGGATCACGCGCAACGTCTATGATGTCGCGGGCCGCCTGGTGCAGGTTCGCAAGGCTGTGGGGACGCCGCTGGAGCAGGCCGAAGTCACCTACACCTATACGCCCAATGGCCAGAAGCAGGACATCATCGATGCCAATGGCAACCGCGCGCAGATGCGGTACGACTCGCTGAGCCGGTTGGAGCGATGGGTGTTCTCGTGGCCGACAAGGCGGGCAGGCTATAATCCGGCAACGCCCGAAAGTGCGCTGGACAGCGCAGGCTGGCTCAACGAGAATGACTACGAGGCCTATACCTATGATGCGACGGGCAACCGGACCAGCTTCCGCAAGCGCGACGGCTCGACGATCACCTATCAGTATGACGCGCTGAACCGCAATGTCGCCAAGATCGTGCCCGAGCGCGCTGGCCTGTCATCTGCCCATACGCGCGATGTCTATTATGGCTATGACCTGCGCGGGCTTCAGGTATTTGCGCGGTTTGATTCACCCTGGGGCGAGGGGATCGTCAATAGCTATGATGGTTTTGGCCGTCTTTCGGTAAGCACCAACACCATGGGCGGTGCATGGCGGTCGATAAGTCACCAGTATAATGCCAACGGTCAGCGTACGTTGCTGACCTATCCGGACAGTGTCAGTATCGTCACGGTCCGAGACGCCGCCGACCGGTTCTATTACAACTATACCTCGTCATGGGAGCCGCTGATCTATCAGACCTATGATGGCGTAAGCCGTCCGGCTGTGCTCTATCGCTGGGCGCAGGGCACCTGGGGGCCATATAGCCACCTGACCTATGACGGTGCTTCGCGCCCCAATGCCTATCAGCTGGCGTTCATGAATGGCGTCAACAATATCTGGACGGCCTACGCCTATAATCCGGCAAACCAGCTGACCTCCCGCTGGAGCAACTCCGACGCCTATGCCTTTACCGGCAATTGCACCACCACCGGTGGCTATTGCAACGTCAACCGTAATTACGCCACCAACGCGCTGAACCAGTATGTCACCGCTGGCCCCGCTGGCTTCAGCTATGACGGCAATGGCAATCTGACCGGGGATGGCGGCTCGAACTACAGCTATGACGTGGAGAACCGCCTCGTGGCGGCGTCGGGTGCGCGCAACGTCAGCCTGACCTATGATCCGCTGGGCCGTCTGTGGCAGGTGAGCGGCAACAGCGGGACCAGGCGGTTTGTCTATGATGGCGATGCGCTGGTCGCGGAATATGACCAATGGGGCAACATGCTCAAGCGCTATGTCCATGGCGAAGGCGCGGATACTCCGCTGGTGTGGTTCGAGGGCGCGGGGATCAGCGCTTCCGAACGCCGCTATCTGTTCACCAACCACCAGGGCTCGGTCACCGCGATTGCCGATGGCTGGGGCAACACCATGGCAATCAACCGCTATGACGAATATGGCATTCCCGGGAGCGGCAATATCGGGCGGTTCCAGTATACGGGCCAGGCCTGGCTTGAGGACCTTGGCATGTACCATTACAAGGCCCGCATCTACTCGCCAACACTGGGCCGGTTCCTGCAGACCGATCCGATTGGGTATGAGGACCAGATCAATCTCTACGCTTATGTCGGGAATGATCCGGTGAATATGCGCGATCCGACGGGAAAAAAAACGCTATACGTGCTACCCGATGGGTCTATGATAGTGGTGCAAACTTATCAAGTAAGCGCAAACAGTCCAATAAACATCTCGACTTCAACTCTAGAGTCTACTGCCAACTCGTTGCTGAGTGGAACAACTAATTCGGGTGAAAAAGTCTTTGTTAATTTATCAAATAGTTCAAATGATAACCCGATAATATTGACTGGAAACTCTTCGCTTGACGATACTGCTCGTGGATTTCAGAGATCGCAGATGGTAGATGGTGTTGGGGGGCGTGATATCCAGCTTGCGCCGAATGCAACACCCGAAACAGCTGCGCATGAGATTGGACATGGCTTGGGTGCGGTAGATAAATACAGCAACGTTTTTGATGATAACGGTGGGTTCTTGGGTACAAAAGCTAACGGAGGGCACGAAAACACCATTATGGGTGACCTGAGGGGGCCAGCAAACGCGACTCAAGTGGAAGAAATAATTCAAAGTCCTGACCGTGTTGTTAACTGTCCGCCTGGACCATTTTTGGGGTGTGAATAATGTTTACTGAGATTTTTATAATTTTGAGCATGTATTCAATAGGTAGCTCTGCTCCTCAACAAGAATGCCAAATAAAGACAAAGTCTTGGTGTATTTTAGCAAGCTCATTGTCTGTAGATTTAAAAACAGGTCCAAATTCCAAAAGAGTTTGGACACTTTATGGATCTTATTTAAAGGATAAGAAAATTTCCATATTTGAAAATACTGCGTGCCATCAACTTTCAGATAATAATCAATCTCGTTCTGAGGCTTTGGCGAGTTCGATTATTAATGGTGATGATATATATTCTATTAGGTGGTCGTTAAACAAAAGTTCTACATGTGACGTTATAATTGAAATACCAGCATTGAGAGGCAGAAAAGATGAGGTTGCGTATGAGGCTATTACATTGTTGCTAAAGTCATGTTTGGATGATATATGTAGCGGGCCTAATTTATTGTCGGCTAAAGCCGTTTTATAGAATTTTGAATTACAAGAGATCACGGAATTACGGTGACAGTGCGCTAAATTGACATTGTGGGGCGGCAGTGCAAGGCTGC
>NZ_LSIS01000346.1:0-228 GCF_001556365.1 Blastomonas sp. CCH1-A6
ATCCTCGATCCCCTGACAGGCCGCGTGCCGCGCTCAAGATGCTCGATGCGGTGATGCGCCGCGGGGAGTCGCTCGATGTCGCGCAGCACGCGGCCTGTCAGGGGATCGAGGATCGGTCCGACCGCGCGCTCGCCATGGCGATCGCGGGCGAGGTGCTCCGCCATCTGCCGGGGCTGGACCTGCTGATCGACAGCATGACCCGGCTGCCACTGGCCGACGACGCCAAGG
>NZ_LSIS01000347.1:0-18472 GCF_001556365.1 Blastomonas sp. CCH1-A6
TCGGAACGGTCGGGATGCTTAGCGTACGTTTTCGAACATTCTCTCACCGGCCCCCTATTCTGGCCGCCGATCTGGCTCGGATGTTCGCAGCGGCCGAAGGCCAGAGTCCACGAGCGATCCGCGACCGGGCGGTCATGGCACTTGGGTTGGCGGCGGCGCTGAGGCGTTCCGAATTAGTCGCATTGCAGTTGGCTGACCTCGAACTTGTGCGCGAGGGGCTTAAGCTGACGATCCGGCATTCGAAAACTGACCAGGAGGGGGCAGGGCAGGTCATCGCGGTGCCTTCTGGTAAGGTGCTCAAGCCCGGTGCCCGGCTGAATGAATGGCTCAGCGTCAGAGGAGGAGAGGCGGGTCCGTTGTTTTACCGCACCGACGCACAAGGGATGATGACCAAGGAGCCGATGTCAGATCGCTCAGTTGCCCGCCTAATCCAGCGCTATGCAGAAAAGGTTGGTCTCGATCCTGCCGCAGTCGGTGCCCACTCGCTGCGCTCAGGATTTCTCACCGAGGCGGCCAAGTCCGGTGCGTCATTGCCGAAGATGCAGGAGGTATCGCGGCAGAAAAAGGTCGAAGTGCTGCTCGGCTACGTCCGCGACGCAGCGCTGTTCGAAAACCATGCGGGCGAGAGATTTTTGTAGACCGTGTTTTTATGCACTCTGCTTCGCCGATCAGACAGGATTTTTCACATGAGATAGCTTGAATGTCAGCTCCCGCCAGAAGCTGACATTCAGCGCTTAGACGAACCCCGACCACGTCGCGACATAGGTGAAGTCCGACACCCACAGCATGTTCGGTGCCGGCGCATGGAACTGACGGTTGACCTGATCGAGCGGACACGGAGCCGCCTTGTCGCTGATCGTCGTCTTCACCGGCTTGCCCCGGATCACGCCCTGCAGGCCCAAATCACGCATCAACCGCTCCACTGTGCAGCGGGCAATATCAAAGCCCTCCCGCTGCATCTGCCGCCACACCTTGCCCACGCCGTAGACCTTGAAGTTGGCATCGAACACCCGCCGAACCTCGGGCTTCATGGCCTCATCACGCTGGACACGTGGTGACAGGCGCGAGGGATCGCGTCGCGATGCCACACGTTCATGATAGGTGGATGGGGCGACCCGGCAGATCGGCTCGACCCCATACTCATCCCGATGCTCGACAATGAAGGCAGTCATTGCTTGAACGGGCGGTCGAGCTCCGCCTGGGCAAAATATGCCGACGCCTTGCGCAAAATCTCGTTGGCCTGCCGAAGCTCACGGTTCTCGCGCTCCAGCGCCTTCAAGCGGTCTGCCAGTTCGGTGGGAACGCCAGCACGTTTGCCGCTGTTCACCTCAGTCTTCTTTACCCACTCTAGCACCGTGTGCCCCGAACAGCCGATCTTCTCGGCAATGGATGTGATCGCCGCCCAGCGGGACGAATGGTCGCCTTGGTGGTCCAGCACCATGCGGACGGCCCGCTCACGAACCTCCGGTGCAAACTTGTTCGTCGTCTTGCTCATCGTAGACCCTTCCTCTCAGGAGTTGGGGCCTCCGGCAATCCCGGGGCGGTTCAAAGCAATGATTGCTCGTTCGCGGTAGCCCAGCAGCCTGAGCGCATTAACGACGACGAGCAGCGTTGATCCCTCATGAACCGCCACCGCAGGCCCAATACCGAGGCCGAGAATGGTGGCAGGCACGAGGAAGGCGACGACACCCAAGCTGACGAAGACGTTTTGCCGGATTATTCTGCGGGTGTGCCGGCTTAGGCCGACCGCGAATGGTAGATGCGCAAGATCATCGGCCATCAACGCCACATCTGCCGTCTCCAGCGCTACATCCGAACCCGCTGCGCCCATCGCGATGCCGACCGTCGCGCTTGCCATCGCCGGCGCATCGTTGACGCCGTCGCCCACCATCGCGACCTTTTCCTCGCCGGCAAGCTTTTTGATTGCCGCGACCTTGTCTTCAGGCATGAGGTCGCCCCATGCCTCGTCGATCCCGACTTTTTTGGCGATCGCTTCGGCGACTTTCTGGTGATCGCCAGAAATCATTATCATCCGCGACACGCCCATCTCGTGCAGCCGGCGCAGCGCGGTCTTTGCCGCTGCGCGGGGCGTGTCCATCAGGCCGATCGCGCCCAGGTCACGGTCCCCCTTGCGAACCACCATCGTTGTGCGACCGTTCTCGCGCAGTTTCGTGATCGCGTCTTGCGCTCCCTGCCCCAGCGCTGGAATGCCCTCACTTCCGAACATCTCGGCCTTGCCGATCCAGACCGTCTCGCCATCCACGCTCGCGGTGACGCCTCGACCGGTCAGGCTCTTGAGGTCGCCGACAGTCGGCATGGCGCGATCGTTCAGACGGTCGCGGCCGTCCCTGACGATAGCTTGGGCCAAAGGATGGTCGCTTAGCGCCTCGACGGCGACCGCCAGCGCCAGCAACTCGCCTTCATCGGCGCCATCGACGGGCACGACATCCGTGATGCGCGGACGCCCTTCAGTCAGCGTACCCGTCTTGTCAAAAGCGATCGCTTTGAGTGACCCAAGGTTTTCGAGCGGTGCACCACCCTTCACGAGCACGCCGCCCCGCGCTGCACGGGCAACGCCCGACAACACCGCGCTTGGCGTTGCAATCGCAAGCGCACATGGGCTTGCCGCCACCAGCACCGCCATCGCGCGATAGAAGCTGTCGCGGAACGGCTCGTCGACGACCACCCATGCAAACAGCAGGAGCACAGAGAAGATGAGGACAGCAGGTACGAAGATTTGCTCGAACCGGTCGGTG
The DNA here is from genome assembly GCF_001556365.1 of Blastomonas sp. CCH1-A6. Lineage (NCBI taxonomy): Bacteria > Pseudomonadati > Pseudomonadota > Alphaproteobacteria > Sphingomonadales > Blastomonadaceae > Blastomonas > Blastomonas sp. CCH1-A6. Next base: position 2,757 of record NZ_LSIS01000347.1, read on the forward strand.
AAGCGCTGCGTCGGCGACTTCTGCGTCTCTGCCTCGCTCACCATCTTCACGACCTTGGCGAGCGCGCTTTCGTTGGAACGGCGTGTCACCTCGATCTCGATCGCGCCGCCGCCGTTGATCGTACCGGCGAACACCCGACTTTCCGCGTCCACCGCATCGGGCTTGGCGCGCGCTGCCGCCGCGTCCGCGACCGGCACCTTGTCGACCGGGATGCTTTCGCCCGTCACCGGGGCCTGGTTGATCGCGCTGGTGCCCTTGATGACGAAGCCGTCCGCAGGCAGGCGCTCGTTCGGGCGGACGATGGCGATGTCCCCGACGACCATCTGTTCGACCGGGATTTCGATGGTCTGCCCGTCGCGCCGAACGGTCGCTGTTTCGGGCGCAAGCTTCGCCAGCGCCTCGATCGCCTTCTTGGCGCGACCCATCGCGTAATGCTCGAGCGCGTGACCAAGGCTGAACAGGAACAGCAGCAGCGCGCCTTCGGCCCATGCGCCCAGCGCAGCGGCGCCGGCGGCAGCGACCAACATCAGCGTGTCGATCTCGAACTTCTTCATCCGAAGGTTATCGATCGCCTCGCGCAGCGTGAAGAATCCGCCGAAGAAATAGGCCGTGATATAGCAAGCGGTCGGCAGCCAACCCGGCGCGCTGGGCACCAGCTTCTCGATCGCGAACCCGATCCCCAGCAGCGTGCCGCAGGCGAGCGCGAAGATCAGCTCGGTATTGGGACCAAGAAATTCGGCATGGCTATGGTCGTGACCATCGTCGGGGCCGTGCTTCTCTTTTTCCGCGCCGTGGCCTCCTGGGCCGTGGTCATGGTCGGCATGTTCGTCTGCCGCGACGCGTTTGCCCACACCGACCTTCAGCTTGCGAAGCGCGGCCCGCACCTCCTCTTCGGTGGTTTCGCGGCGATCATATTCGACCCGGACAGACCCGCTGGTGCTGGCGCTTGCCTGGACCACGCCGGGCAAGGCGCACAGCGCATCGCTGACCGTGCGCGCCCGACGTTCGTGGTTGATCCCCGTCACCTGCCAGATCGCATGGCCGTAGCGCTCGGTGATTTCGGCACCTGCGGCGCGCACCATTTCGCGCAACCGTGGCAGCGGCAGCTTGGCGGCATCGAAATGGATGCACAGCGCCGCTGGCGTGTTGCCGTCGAGACAGATCACATGCGCCCGCTCGACACCTTCGCGCTTTGACAGGGTTGATACGAGACGGTCCAGGCAGGCATCGGCCGCGTCAGGAAGGTCCGGCAACAACACTGGAATGTCGAGTTCGAGCTTGTCGTTCATGACGACCTCCTTTCGCTTTTCTTGGTTTCGGCCCGCGCGTCGCGCAGGATTTCGACACCGCCCTTGATGGCGATGATGGCGGTGGCGAAGCCGACCAGCAGGTCCGGCCAATTGGTACCCAACCACAGCACCAGCACGCCGGCGATCAGGATGCCGCCGTTGGAAATGAAGTCGTTGAAGCTGAAGGTGGTTGCGGCCCGGAGATTGACGTCCGGATCCTTGAGGCGCTGGAGCAGCCGCAGGCAGAGGTAATTCACGACGCCGGCGATCGCGGACATGACCATCATGGTAGGTCCGATGGGCTCGCTGCCCTGCACGTAGCGCCGTCCGACATCGATCAAGATGCCGCCCGCGAAGATCAGCAGCATGACGCCCGAAGCGACCGCGGCGCGTGTCTTCCATGTCTGGCCCCGGGTGAGCGCCACAAGGCTCAGCGCATACACAGCCGTATCGGACAGGTTGTCGACGCCGTTGGCGATCAGCGCGCTCGAGTCCGCGAAGAAGCCGGAAACGAAGAAGCCCGCAGCGATCGCCGCGTTCAGCAGCAGGACGATCCACAGTGTGCGGCGCTCCTGCCCGCCATTGTTGTCGTTGCCCGGGATCATCCCATCATCTCCTCAAGTGTCAGCAGGGCCAGGAAGCCGACGAAAAACATCGAGCTGATGAGCGGGGTGTCGGGTTTCTCGTGCGCCTCGACCAGCAACTCCTCCGTGACGAGGTAGAGCAGCGCCATCAGCCCGAAGCTGAGGAAGCCGGCGATCATCACCGGCGACAGCGCGGCGACCGGCACGGCAGCGAGCGCGCCGATCGGCAGCAGCAGGGCCAATGCCGAGACGATCACGATGATGCGCAAGCGCGAGCGATAGGTTTCCGCCAGCTCGTCGGTCAGCGTCAGTCCCAGAAATAACACTTCCAGAGTGAGCGCGATCGTCAGCAGGAGACCTGCCTTCTCGCCCGCCACGAAAGCGAGGCCGAGCACCAGGCCGTCGACCAGAATGTCGATGCCGATCGCGGCGAGTAGCGCCATCGGCCCCTTGAAGCGGGCCTCAAGAGCCTTGAGCCCCAGCATGGTCGCGACGCCCGCCGCCCCGCCGATCAACGTCGCGCTGGGCGATGCCTCATGCTTGACCTGCGGCAGGATTTCGGTCGCTGCCGCCGCGAACACGACGCCGGCAGCGAGATGCTGTAGGCCCGCCACGAGGCCAGGTTTCAACTTGGTGCGGCTCGCGACAATCGCGCCGAGCACGACCGCCAGCACAGGCGCAAGCGTATAGAGCAGTGCCTGCATTTCCTAGGACTCCTCCGGGGTTCGGTGGCAGACGCGGATCTTCCCGCGTCGCGTGAACGCGATCGATCCGCCCGCCACGACAGCCCGCGAATGGTCGCCGCGAAATTCATCACCGGTTCGCTGCGCGCGCAGGATCTCGGTCCTGCCCTTCGGCAGCCAGGTGACGGCCATTTTCAAGCCGTCGTCGATGAAATCGACATCGGCGCGGGTGCCGTCGTCGCAATACATGATGCGTTGCGCGATCAGCCTTGGCGTCAGCCGCTTATCGTGAGCTGGCTCGGCGGGTTCGCTGGGGACTGGATTGCACGCCCCTACAACCACGCCGGTAACGAAAACGGCGCCAGCGCGCGCAATCGTCAGGCCGGGCAGATGCAGAAAAGCGCGCACGCCCATTACCACAGCACCCCGTGGTCAGGCGTCAGCGGCTCGGGGGCCGGCAGTTCCGCCGTCTGGAGAAGGTCGATTTCGATCGTGCGGCACATGGCCGTGAGGGGCACGTCGTGGACGCTATTGGCGAACGGATCGGTCAGATCCTCGCCGATGCTCAGCACCGCGAGAAACACGAGGCCGATCAACGTCGATCCGATCGGCGTGGCAAGGCCCAGGGATTCGACCAGCGCGATCGGGAGCAGCACGCAGAACACATGCGTGAAGAGGTTCGGGAAGAACCGAAAGCCATTGGGCAGCGGCGTGTTCTTGATCCGCTCCATGCCGCCCTGCGCATTGGCGATGTCGATCAGGACGCGCTCCACAGTTGCCTGCTGGATTTCGGTGATCCGACCTTCCGCGAGCGCGTCGGCGTAAATGCCCGATATGTCCTCCAGGAGCGCGTTGGCAGGGTTCAGGCGGGCGACCGCCATATCGGCGACTTCCGTTCCAGCGACCCGGGCAATCTCTTCATAGGGCGACTGTCGGCGAAGCTGGCAGCGCATCGAGTGCGCAAAGGCGATCTGCCGCAGGATGATGTTGTGCCGCATCTCACTGCCCTCGGGTTCCCCCTTGGTCAGGCTGCGCGTGATCCGGGCCAAGCTGCGCGAGGCATTGATGAGCGCGCCCCAAAGAGTTCGCGCTTCCCACCAGCGTGCATAAGCGGCGTTGGTCCGAAACCCCATGAAGAGCGCGATGGCAGTGCCGAACAGCGCCGTCGGCAAAGGCGGTTCCTTGATCGGGGTCATCATGTGGAATGCCGTCACCGCCACGTCCCACACGAACAGGATCGTGAGGGGCTTCCAAACCTCGACAATAATCTGCTTGAATCGTGGCCTTGTGCCGACAATCATACCAATACCGCCTTAGTTATCTTCGCGATCGTCATCCGATCGGCATGTTCATGATGTCTCGATATGCAGACAGCAGCTTGTTCCGGACTTGCAGCGTCGCCTCGAAAGTAATGGACGCACGGCTCTGGATGAGCGCGACGGTTGCAATGTCGGTGGTTTCGCCCCGTTCATATGCTTCGGTAACGACATCCTCCTGCTCCTGGGTCTCGTTGACCTTCGCCACCACGGCATTGAGGGTGTCGGCAAAGGTTGAGGCTGGAGCGGTCGGCGTCACGCCGGGCAGTGCCGTCGGCTGCGCCTCGCGCAAGGCGCGGCTTCGCGCGATTACTTCGGCGCGAATGGCCATCACATTCGAGATTGACGTGTCAGACATCGTTTCTCTCCCGTTGCGGTGCGACGTGTCGGAAGACATGAAGGTTCATCGGGTGCCCTCCCGTTCGCAGGTCCGCGTGCGGCCTTCGCCTTCCACGATGGTGAGCTGCGACCCCTTGAAGGTCGCGGTGGCTGTCTCGCCGACATATTGGAGGCCCTGCGCTGGCGCGGTCAGCGTCATGGGCACGGCGCTGCTGGAGCGCCGCAAATCGATCTGCAGGCCGTTGTCCTTGTAGTCGACGAACAGCGGTTCCCCGTCGGAACAGCGATAGGGATGGCGCCCCATTTCCCCGGTCGCCACGGCGCTGTCGGATGAATGAATTTGCTGCTCCGTTGGCGGGGCTGGCGGCTTGCTTTCCGTGCAAGCCGCCAGCCCGACAACGAGGATGAGGGCGGGCAGTACCCGCTTCAACGGCGTCATCGCGCCTTCCTCCTGTAGCGGGAGGGGACGCGCTGACGATTGATCCCACGGGCAGGCTGACCCACCCTCCAGCGTAGATAGGTGGCGAGGCGATCGTCAGCCTCGAACATCAGGGACCGCAGGCGACGCAACATCATCGCTGCGAACGGCAGAGAAAGCGCCCCGCGCAGCGTGCAGCTATGCGTTAGCTTAGTGCCACCATCGTCCCCTGCCAGCTCATACCGCTCTTCGAGGGTGAACAGGTAAGGGATGCCGCATGACCAAGCGAAGGCGTGCGGCTTGTCGAGCTGATCGACCCGGGCGGGCGTTCGGATCGGCCGCGTGATGCCCTGGATCGCGAAGGTGCATTCCGTGTCGCCGAGCGGGGACGGATTATCGAGAATTACGAGCGGACTCCACGCCCGGCGATGATCCGGATCGGTCAGCGCCGACCAGATGCGCAGCGGCCCACCGTGAAGCATTGAGCTGGTTATGGTGCGAGGCATATCCTCATCTCCAAGAGATGAGCGGGGCGATCGCGGACCGCCCCGCTCACCCATCAGGCCAAATTGTTCACAAAGGTCTGACCGTGGTCGTCCCCTTCATGCTCCTCATTGTAGTGCTCGGGCTTATCGATCACTTTCTGCCCGAACCGGGCATAGAGCGTCGGCAGCACGAACAGCGTCAGCAACGTCGCCGAGATCAAGCCGCCGATGACCACCGTCGCCAAAGGCTTTTGCACCTCCGCGCCCGCCCCCGCGCCCAACGCCATCGGCACGAAACCAAGGCTGGCAACCAGCGCGGTCATGATGACGGGGCGCAGACGCTGCATCGCGCCCACGTGCGCGGCTTCTTCTCGACTCATGCCAGACCGGATCAGGTCGTGGATCGAACTGACCATCACGAGGCCGTTGAGGACCGCGATGCCCGACAGGGCGATGAAGCCCACCGCCGCCGAGATCGAGAAGTCCATGCCGCGCAGGAACAGCAGCAGGACGCCGCCCACCAGCGCGAACGGCACGCCGGTGAACACGATTGCTGCATCGCGCACCGATCCCAAAGCTCCGTAAAGGAGCAGCAGGATCAGGATGAAGCAGGCCGGAATGACCAGCTTCAGACGTTCGCTTGCCGATTGCAGGTTCTCGAACTGGCCGCCCCATTCGAGATAGGCACCAGCGGGCAGCCGAACCTGGCTACCGATCGCCGCCTGCGCGTCCGCAACGACACTGCCGACGTCGCGACCGCGCACATTGGCTTGCACCACCACGCGACGCTTCCCGTTCTCGCGGCTGATCTGGTTGGGACCATCGACCACCTTGATGTCGGCGACGCTCGAAAGCGGCACATAGCCACCCCCCGCCAACGGCACCTGCACCTGTTCGAGAAGGCCGATGTCCGCCCGTTGCGCTTCAGAGAGCCGTATCACGACCGGAAAGCGCCGATCGCCCTCGAAGATCTGGCCCGAGGTGCGCCCGCCGATTGTCGCGGTGACGATGTCCTGCACATCTTGGGCAGTGACGCCCAGACGCGCCATTGCGTCGCGATTGACGCGAATGTCGAGCATGGGCAGGCCCGTCGTTTGCTCGACCTTCACGTCCGCTGCGCCCTGCGTCTTGCGCAGCACCGCAGCAACCTGCTCGGCCGTCCGGTTCATTTGTGTGAAGTCGTCGCCGAATACCTTCACCGCGATATCGCCGCGAACGCCGGCGATCAGCTCGTTGAAGCGCATCTGGATGGGCTGGGTGATCTCATAGGCATTGCCCGGGAACTTCGCGAGATTACCCTCGATCCGACTTACCAGCTCCTCCTTGGGAAGGTCGGGGTTCGGCCAGTCCTTCCGCGGCTTCAGGATGACGAACATGTCGGTCGCGTTCGGCGGCATCGGGTCGGCCGCCAGCTCGGCGGTGCCCGTCTTTGAATAGACGAACGCCACCTCCGGTTGCTTCGACATCATCCTCTCGATCGGCACCTGCATCGCCTGACTCTGCTGGACCGACGTTGCCGGGATGCGGAGCGACTGGATGAGCAGATCGCCTTCATCGAGCTGCGGCAGGAACACCGAGCCGAGCGTGGTGAAGGCAAGCGCCGCCACCACAAGGCTGCCGACACCCGCCCCGATCGTCAGGGTCGGGCGCTTCATCGCCCGGTCGAGACCGGGTTCGTAGCGCTTCTTCAGCCATGTGATGATGCGGCCGTCCTTCTCCTCCACCTTTTTGGACAGCCAGATCGCGATCATGGCGGGGACGAAGGTGAGCGACAGGATGAAGGCGAAGCCGAGCGCGATGATGACGGTGAGCGCCATCGGCACGAACGTCTTGCCCTCCACGCCGGTCAGCGTGAGTAGCGGCACGTAGACGAGGATGATGATCGCCTGTCCGTAGACCGAGGGCCGGATCATCTCGCGCGCGGCGGCTGCCACGGTCGCGAGCCTTTCCTTGACGCTCAGCAATCGGCCTTCATGATGCTGTTGCTCGGCAAGCCTTCGCAGCGCGTTTTCAACGATGATGACGGCGCCGTCGACGATCAGACCGAAGTCCAGGGCGCCGAGGCTCATCAGATTGGCCGAGACGCCGGCGCGCAGCATCCCGAAGCCGGTCAGCATCATCGTGATCGGGATCACCAAAGCTGCGATCAGCGCGGCGCGGAAGTTTCCGAGCAGCAGGAACAGCACGACGATGACCAGCACCGCGCCTTCCGACAGGTTCTTGGCGACCGTCTTGATCGTCGAGTTCACCAGTTCGGTGCGGTTGAGCACCGGCTGAATCACGACGTCAGGGGGCAGCGAAGCGTTGATCGTCTTCAGCTTCTCGGCGACCGCGGTCGATACGATGCGGCTGTTCTCGCCGATCCGCATGATCGCGGTGCCGACGACGACCTCCGTGCCGTTCTCCGACGCCGAACCCATGCGGATCGCCTGACCCGTCTTCACGGTCGCGACTTGTTCGACCGTGATCGGCACGCCGTTACGTGTCGCGATCACGGTCCTGGCCAGTTCGCTGGCATTGCGCACGAGCGCATCCGAGCGGACCGCCAGACCTTCGCCATTGCGATTGACGAAACCACCGCCGACGCTGGTGTTATTGCGCTCCAGCGCATTGCCCAGATCGGTCAGCGTGATGCCGAGCGAGGCCAGCTTCTGCACGTCGGGCACGACGAGGAACTGCTTGGCGTAACCGCCAATCGAGTCGACACCGGCGAGGCCCGGTGTGGTCTTCAGAAGCGGCGTCACGATCCAGTCCTGCGCGGTGCGCAGGTAGGTCGCCTTGTCCTCTTCGGTCGTCAGTCGCTCGCCCTCTGGCGTGATGTAGCTGCCATCGGGCTGTTGGCCCGGTTCACCGGGCTTGTGCTTGTCGTCCTCGCGATGATCGAGACGAACGGTGTACATGTACACCTCGCCCAGGCCTGTCGCGATCGGACCCATTTCAGGGTTCACGCCGTCGGGCAGATTCTCTTGCACGCCCCGCAGACGCTCGCCGACCTGCTGCCGCGCGAAATAGATGTCCGTCGCGTCCGAAAAGACCGCCGTGATCTGCGCGAAGCCGTTGCGGCTCAACGAGCGCGTATATTCTAGGCCGGGGGTGCCGGCGAGCGCGGTTTCGATTGGAAACGACACCTGCTTCTCGACCAGCTCGGGCGAGAGGGCAGGCGCGCGGACGTTGATCTGGACCTGATTGTTGGTGATGTCCGGCACCGCGTCGATCGGTAGCCGGTAGAGGGAAAAGGCGCCGATGGCGGCGACGATGACGGTGAGGAGCAGGACTAGCCAGCGCTTCTCGACCGCCCAGGTTACGATACGGGCGATCATGGCTTAATCCTCGTGGCTCGCTTCGCCCTTGCCGATCTCGGCCTTGAGCGTGAAACTTCCGGTGGTGGCGATCTGTTCGTTGCCGGTCAGGCCCGACCGGACGATCACCGTGTCGCCCGACGCATCGCCGAGCTGGACCGGGGTCGCCTTGAAGCCGGTGGGCGTGCGCACGAACACGACCGACTTGCCCTCGAAACTCTGGACCGCCGTCGTCGGCACGCGGACCGCCCCGCTCCCGCCGCTGCCCGTGAGCTGCACGGCTGCCGTCACAGGCTCGCCGACCCGCCATTCGCCACCCTCGACAATCGCGGTGGCGAGCGCAGGCACGAGCCGCGTCTGCGGATCAAGCGCCGGCGACACGAAGGTCACGCGGGCGGTCGCCTGACGGCCTGCCGCCTTCACCAGCACCGTATTGCCGGGACGCACCCGGCCCGCATCCTCGGGCTTGAGATTAAGCGCGATCGACACCTGGCTCAGGTTGGCGATGCGATAGAGTTCGGCATCCGCCGCGACCGTTTGTCCCAGCGTCACGGGGCGCGCAATGATCTGGCCCGAGATCGGCGCGGCAATGCCGAGCCGGTTGAGCCCGCCGCCGCCGACACCCGCCGCCGAAACCATGCTCTGCGCCTGCGTCAGGGCGATCCGCGCCTCCGTCGCCGCTGTGCGGGCGGCGATCAGATCCTGTTCAGGGGAGACTCTCTGCGCGAACAGCCGCTGTTCGCGCGCGAGGTTCGAATTAGCGAGCTGAAGCCGCGCCCGCGCCGCCTCGACCTCGCCCTTGATCTGCGCCGCCTCGCGGCTTTCGATGACCGCAATGGTCTGGCCGCGTCCGACCGATTGGCCGAGGTTACGGGTGAGCGCGACCACGCGTCCCGCAATTGCGGCCGAGACGACCTGCGTTCCCTGTGGGTCGCCCTCGATTATCGCAGGCAGTTCGATCGTCCCGGCTCCGCCGATGATCGGTCGTCCGATCTGCACGCCGGCGGCAGCGATCTGATCGGCATCTAGCGTGACGACGCCTTCATCGGCATGGCCCGATTCAGTACCGCCATTTTCCCCGTTCGCGGCCCTTTCATTGGCGGCGGCGCCTTCCTCATTACCTGAATTTTCGCCGCCACATGCAGCCAGCAGGAGCGCGAGCGACGCTGCGCCAGCGAGATAAAGACTCTTCATCACTTGTTTCCTCCATCGGGCGCAGGAGTGGTGAGCCGCTCCAACCGCGCACGGGCATTCTGATAGTTTGCGAGCGCATTGATCGCAGCGTTACGCGTCTCGGCGAGGGTACGTTCTGCATCAAGCAACTCAAGTTGCCCGAACTTACCCTCCCGATAACCGATCCGGGCAATGCGGGCGGCCTCCTCGGCAGCCGCCAAGGCAGGGCCGGAGGCTGTGCGAGCCGCTGTTTCCGCATTTGCCGCTTGGGCCTGCGCGTCGGTGATTGCCTGCTCTATGTCGAGCGCAGCCACCCGGCGCTGAGCATCTGCCTGAGACTGCTGCGCGGTCGCCTGCGTAATCGCCGCGCGACCATTATTGAACACCGGGATCGGAATCGACACGGTCAACACCGCCGCCAAGTCGTTGGTCTCTTCCAAGCGGCGAATAGCAGGACCGACATTCAGATCAGGAACCCGATTGGCGCGTGCAAGACGTACCCCAGCTTCTGCAATAGAAACATCAGCGTTCGCGGCCGCCATTGCCAGAGTACTGGAAGTGTCCACTGTCGCTACCGGACCATAAACGTTTGCATTGGCGAAGCGGTCGAGTGCTGTCCCGTCAAGAACACCGGTTATCGGTCCGCCGATCCGCCGCTCCAGGTTTGTATGAGCCGCTTTGGCCAAGCGAAGCTGTTGCTCCACATTCGCCTCAGCGTTGATACGGGCAACCTCCGCTCGCTGCTCCTCCAAAGGGGAGGCGCGGCCCGCCTGCACCCGAATGCGTGCAGCCTGAAGCGCGTCGCTGGCGATCCGGGCCTGATCCCGCGCCGTCGCCACCCGCCGGTCGGCTGCGACGGCTTCGACATAGAGCTGCGTCACCTGAAGCCGGACATCCGCCGCGATGATCGCGGCCTGGATCTCGGCCCGGGACAATTGCGCATTGGCGACCGCGACGCGGGCGCCGCGCTTGCCGCCTAGCTCGATCGGGATTGCAAAACCGACCGTGGTTTCCGCGCTGCGGACGCCCCGATACGGACCTGACCCGACGACGTTCTCAACCTGGCCTTGAACGACCGGGTTCGGCCGCAAGCCCGCAACGGTGCGACCCGCGCGCGCTGCCTCGACCGCAGCACTGGCTGCTTCCGTGGCGGGTGCGGATCCGCCAGCTGAACTGACTGCCTGTTCAAGCGTGTAAACTGGCGAATCTTGCGAAAAGGGTGCGATCGATCCGACCTGTGCATGGGCGATCGAAGCGCATGAGGCGGCGATTAAGAAAGTCACAAAAATCTTATGCATCGAGATGGCGCTCCGTCATAAAGACCGGCCTGCATGGGTGACCAATCGGCAAGTCGGACGATTGACCTTTGCCGGCGCGTCTTGTCTTTGGAGTGGGATATGCCCTGCGCAGAGGGAGAGACACGGAGTTAGCCGCAACAGTCCGGGTTGTGATTAGCCGTATAGTATCGGCAAGTGGGTGCTCGATTTCGCTACCGCTGATAAAGGGGGAGGCAGCCAGCGCTGGGGAGGCAGCGACCAGCATCGCGGCCCGGGTGGGGACGCACAAAAGCAATTGCATGGAAAACTCCTGAACACAGGTGCAAATGGCACACGGGCGCAATGGCCCGAGTGCACTGAGCGACTGGGTTCAGGCTGACGGCGGTTGAAGGGGAGGCGCTTGAGCAAACGAACTCAGAACGGCGGTACTCAAGGCTGAATGCGAGGTATCGCCGCCCAGTGGCAGACCAAAATCACTTGCCCCTTCGCTGGCAAGTCCGATGCTGCAATGATGATGAACCAGCCCATGACATGGGCCACCGTCATCGCTGGAACTATTCCGGTGCCCGTCCCTGTTTGCATGATCAGCGTGAGCATCCAGCATCATGACGCTGTCGTACCCGCTCGCACCATGCGCTGCAGCCGGCGATTCAACGCCGAAAAAGGCAAGACCGATAGCCAGCCCTAACAGAAGGAACATAGATCGCACCCTAATGACCTACTCGTTCCGACCGGAAACAGCAACCGTAAACGCTTAAGGTCATTCGCCTACCCCGTCTTGCAAGAGCTCCAAAAGATCAGGCGGAATTGGCATTGGCTGAAAGGCGCTCACAGTCGACAGCCCGGTATTTCCGATCGGCAACCTTCCCGTCAGCGCGCCGATGGGTGCCAGAAGCAGTCGGAAGATCTGGCCAAGTGCTTCGCTCCAATCGCGCTGCCGGATGGCGAGACTGAACATTGCGCCGTGAATGGCGAGATGGAGGCCCCAAAAGGGCTGTGCAATAATGTGCACCCGTTCAAGATGGCGCCAGGCAAGGCCATGATTTCCTAAAGCTTCAGCTGACCGATATGCCGCCATTTCGGCCGCAATTACCCGCCGCGCGCTTAGGCTTTTAGCCAGCTCCCGCCAGCGTCCCTGCCGGTGCCAATAAAAGATCTGCGCGAATGCCCAGATAAGCGGGGTCAACAAGCCGGCGGACACCTCAACCTCGTCGGTGTAATGTGTCCCCCCGCTCCGATCCGGAGCAACCGTAATCCAATGGTCCCACCTTGTGATCAGGTGACTATAGCCGTCATCGCGCAGACGCTTCGGCCATTCGGTGCCGGCAGCTTCGTGCTGGGACGTCACGATCCACTGTGTCCCGAACGGAATAATGCCAAGGAGGCGGAGCTTGACCTCATAGCGCTCGCCAGGCCGAAACCCGTCGAACGCCGCGTCATCGACCGGGATGAAGCGCACCAGCGGCCAGGCGATATGCTGCAGCAGGCGCGCCGTCTGCACCTCGGCCCAGACTGTTTCCGGCTTGAGCGCGATATGTGTCGAACGGGAAACCTTCATGCCGCAACGCTCCGCAATTCACGCCGTGCCTGCTGGACAATCTGAATGCCGCCGCTGATCCCGAGCAGCGCCAGAATCGCTGCAACAATGAGGTCGGGCCAGGCTGTCCCGGTGCCGAACACGCCAAGTGCGGCTGCCATGACGGCGATATTGCCGATCGCGTCATTGCGCGAGCATATCCAGACCGAGCGCATGTTCGCGTCTCCAGTGCGAAAACGGTAGAGCATGATGGCGACACCGGTGTTGGCCGCCAGCGCGAGCGCGCCGATGACTCCCATCAGTTCAGGCTCGGGTGCAGCTCCGCCGAGCGCCGCCAGAACGGCTGTGATCATGACCCAACCACCCAGACCAATGAGGGCGAGCCCCTTGGCCAGCGCCGCCCGCGCGCGCCATGCCAGCGCCATCCCGGCGACCAGCAGGCTGATCGCATAATTGGTGGCATCGCCCAGAAAATCGAGTGCGTCCGCCTGCAACGCGCGGCTGTCCGCAGCGGCCCCTGCCGCCATTTCCACCGCGAACATGCCGGCGTTCACGCCGAGCGCGATCCACAAGGCCCTGCGCCAGCGCGGGTCGTTCAGAGTTGCCGTCGTTCCGCACGCGGCCTTGCAGCAATCATCAGCCATCTTTTTGCCTTCTCGACAATCCGCGAGTCGGCATTCTATCTACACCCTGTAGCAACTACAGGGTCAAGCCCGAAGGAGTGGCAGTGAAAATTGGCGAACTCGCGAGCGCCACGGCGACGAAGGTTGAGACGGTGCGCTATTATGAAAAGATCGGGCTGTTGCCGCCACCCGCCCGGACAAGTGCCAATTACCGTGCCTATGGCAATGATCATCTGGCGCGCCTGTCGTTCATCCGCCGCGCCCGCGATCTCGGTTTCACGCTCGAAGCCGTGCGCGAACTGCTCACGCTGTCGGATGACAAGGCCCAATCCTGCGATGCCGTTGACGGAATCGCGCGCGTCCACCTCACCGAAATCGACCGCAAGATCGCCGATCTGAGCGCACTGCGCGGCGAACTGGACCGGGTCATCGGATCCTGCCGTCACGGGACCGTTGCCGACTGCAAGATCATCGAGACCCTCGCCCCGCGCACGCTGACCGCAACGTGATCGAAGATCGCTGCTTTGGCGCCAACGCTTCGGCCTCGCGTGCATGGATCCACCAGACCGCGTTGACGATGCTGCGACACCCGGCAATGGTCTGCCCAGCCCCACTATCGCCACGGATCGAGCACTAACCATGCCAACCCTGCAAACCGGACTCATCTATGCGCTCGCCGCGCTGGCGGAGATCGCCGGTTGCTTCTCGTTCTGGGCATGGTTGCGGCTCGACAAATCTGCCTGGTGGGTTGCGCCGGGCATGGTGTCGCTCGCCATATTTGCCTGGCTGCTGACGCTGGTCGATACGTCCGCTGCGGGCCGAGCCTTCGCAGCCTATGGCGGTGTTTACATCGCAGCGTCTCTCATCTGGCTTTGGAGTGTCGAAGGCGCGCGACCCGACCGCTGGGATATCATTGGCGCTGCAATTTGCCTCGTCGGAGCGGGATTGATTCTGATGGGACCGGGACGAACAGCCTGATGGTAGCCAGCTGCAAGACCCTCGGTCGCCGGACAGTCTATTGAAGCCCATAAAAAGGCGGGCGCCCGCCCTCATGCACTGATCAATCCCTTACGGGCAGCAGTCTATGGCCGCATCACAGCATGCGAGCACGAGGTCGCAGCAGGACATGGCTAAGGCAGTGACCTGATCCGGCGCGGTGGCAAATGCGGCCGAACTGGAACCAATGAGCGCCACTGCAGTGAGAATGTACTTTTTCATAATAATAACTCCGTTGATGTGAATTGAATGGATCAGCGGAGCATTCGCGGAGGCGGCGGTTCCGGCCCTCCGACAGGCAGAGGAGGAAACTTGGCGAGAAGTGGTAAAAAAGTGAGCGAGCCTGGGTCGCGTGCCTCAAGAGACGAAACGCGGCTTGCTGGGAGCGTCTGGCACAAGGCGATGCAATAGCTCTGACACTGTTGGCTCATGTCATCCTTGCAATCGCCGCAGTCGCCGTGGTCGTCGTTCATCGCGGCCATCGGCGAGCAACTGCTCGCTGCATAGGTCGCCCCTACGGGTAGCAGCGCGGCAAGAAATGCCGCGAGATAGAGAAAGAGGCGCTTTGTCACGGATTGGTCCATACTGCCGTGTTCGACGTGATCAAAGACATAGTTACACAGCCACACGCAAAGCTTAACGCCGCTTCGAGCAACGCAAGCTTCTTAGCGATATCAAATGGCCTTTCGCCGGTTGTGACCCCAGCAAGTCTCAGACTAGCACCCCGGAATGCAAAAAATCAGAGGGCTTTGAGTCATGCGGAATTAAGGTCCCCCAGCTAGCCAAGGATGTTAGGTTGACGCCTGAGCGATCGACAGCTTCCTCGATCATTCACCTACAAACTAGATGAGCAAAATTTGGGCACAAAGCTGAAGTTAGGGGCTGTGGACGCGAATGGCACCAACCCAGCAAATTCAGCTACTCTCGCTAGGGTCCAAACCCAATCAGCCTCTTGAAATTTGATGCGCACATTGATTCAGGAGTCTCCGCTGAGATAGGAGGCTTTGGATATGTCGCGTTCGTTGTTCTGGCTGTCGGATGAGGCGTGGGCTGCGATCGAGCCTCACCTGCCGCAGAACCAGCCCGGAGCGCGACGAGTTGATGACCGGCGCGTTATCTCGGGCATCGTGCACATGCTCAGGTGCGGTGGCCGTTGGGCCGATTGCCCCACCGAATATGGCCCATCGACGACCGTCTACAACCGCTGGAACAGGTGGAGCCGCCGGGGCATCTGGACCCGCATCCTGGCGGCGCTGACCGAGGAAGGCTGGATCGCGGAGACCGGTCAGATCGACAGCAGCTACATCAAGGCCCACCGCAGCGCCGGTGGCGCAAAAGGGGGGCGCGGGCCAATGCCATTGGCATCTCGCGTGGCGGCCGGACGACGAAGATCCACGCCCTTGTCGATGTCCTCGGGCGACCACTCCGCCTCATCCTGACGCCGGGCAACACATCTGACGTGAAGGGCGCGGACCTGCTGATCGGTGAAACTATCGGCATGAAACGGGTGATCGCCGACCGTGGCTACGACGCCAATCGCATCAGGGCTGCCTTGCGTGAACAGGGCACCATCCCCGTCATCCCCGGAAGGCGCAACCGCAAGCGTCCGATCCAGTATGACGAACGGCGCTACAAGGACCGCTGGCGGGTCGAGGCCATGTTCTGCCGCCTCAAGGACTTCCGCCGCATCGCTACCC
>NZ_LSIS01000348.1:0-15208 GCF_001556365.1 Blastomonas sp. CCH1-A6
GGCACTCTATATAGATTGTCGTGTTGTCCGTGAAGGGCTCTTATCGGACAGCAAATCAACCGTACAAGCTGGGTATACTTTTTAGGCCGTTCATATACTATTTGCCCGATGGCGCCTTACCCTCCCCCTTGGCAACTGACCCTTGCGCGGATCGAAGGCGCCCTCCCCTTCATCTCGCCGGAGCTCGCCGAGTGTCTGGCGATGGCCTCATTGCGGCGTCTTTGGCGCGTGCATGTTCGAGACTATCCCTTTGATAATCTAGGAATCGCACACAACCCGGGCATTAATGCGAGCGAACTTGTCCGATCATGGTACTCGGAGGAGCGGCGGCAATTTCTGTCGTGGATCGGCCGACGTGCGTCCCCTGTCCTCGCCAAGGCTGCCAGGCAGGTGCTGGCAGCCAAATGCCAGACCGAAGGCTTCACCGAGGCCTACACACCCGCAGACAATGCGCTCGCGCGGCTCGACGCTCTGCTCCCCAGCAGGGATCCCGACGGCACGCTGATCGAGTGGCTTGAGGAACTGCGAACCGAGGAATTCGACTTTTTCGAAGGCGGCAGCGAAATGGTCCAGGTAGGTGGGCTCGCAATCACGCGTTCGGCGCCGCGTGGCGCGGCCTGGGCTGCCTCATTGGCTGCGGCCATAAGGCCCCATCTTTTTGGATTGGGCTCGGCCCCGCTCGCGCTTGCAGGCATCATGCCGCGGGCCCTGTTCCGCGAATTCCACGAAGAACCCCTGCCCGCCCTTCTCCGTTCAGCGCTTCAGACGGCCACTGACAAAGCCGCGATCGATTTGCGGGTGATGCGAGAGGCTGTTGCTTTGGCCGACAAGCAGCTGGCCGGTCGGCTGTATACCTCTTCAACCGCTCCGCAGGCGTGGCGCATGATCGTCAGCCTTGGCCCCCTTACCAGAGCGGAGCTTGCCAGAGCCCTAGGCGTGACAAAGCGAACAGCTTCGCAATCGGTGTCCTCGTTGCAGGAGGCAAGCATGGTGCGCTTGCGCGAGACCGATAGTGCTATGGTACCGGCCAATGCTGATCTAGTACCGCGCGAATAGCCTCTTCGGCTTCCTGCCGCGTTGCACCACCTTTGTTCAACAAGGTGATCCGAACCCCCTTGCGATCAGCTCCCTCAATCCGAAGCACAGGCACGCCCACACCATTGGCAACAGTCTCGACCTTTCCTGACTTCTTGGGGGATCCTGACTTCTTGGGGGGATCGACCGCAAGGGAAAGGGCCTTGATTACCTCCAGCACCGAGAGCGACTGGTTTGTCCGCTCCCGTTCGGCAGCAAGCCGGGCTGCCTCCAGGAAGGCCCTCTCCCTCCGGTCCTCGGGCTTCAAGAGCGCTTTGAGTGCGATCGCATTACGAATTCCGAGTTCCTGCGGATTAGCAAAGGCTCTGGTCAACTCCTCGGGCAGGCGAGCCAGATCGAGATAGCGTGTGAGCCAGCTTTCGGACACCTTGAGCCGCTCGGCCATCGTCTTCTGACGGCCCTCGTAGTAGGCGGTCAAAGCTCGCAGATAGTCCTTCGCGCGCTCGAAATCGGTTAGGTCGTCCCGTGCGCGGTTCTCGAGATCTGCGAGCCTGAAGGCCTCCTCATCGCCAATCTCGCGCACGTCGACGAGGAACTTGAAGTCTGGGTAGTTGTGCGTCCGCAGCCAGCTGATCGACCAGTGCCGCCTCGCCCCGCAGATGACCTCGAAATCATATCCGTCGTCACCAGACAGGCGTCTGACAATTGCCGGGATCTCCTGCCGGCCCTGTGCCTTGATGCTCTCAATCAGGTCTGCGCAACGCTCCTCGGTGAGGAGCGCATAGTCGCGATTGTGGCCAGCCCACATCCGGCACCTTGCCGGATCAACAAGCTCATGCGTGCGCGAGACAATCGCGCCGGAAGCGAGATCGGCCAAACGGTTTGATCGCCCGGTAAGCACATTCGACGCGATGCTCGATCGACGCGGCGTGGCGGAATCCTCGGTTAGATCGATCCCGGCGGCCAAGTCGGCGGCAAAACCGCTGTTCTTCCTACTCATGAAAGCCTCCCATTAGCAGAATTGCACGCGTGCAATTTTCCCAGCGGCTCATACCAAGGCCTCCTGCCGGAGGCGCTTTTGATGGCTTGGCCACATCGATCGAATGTCGACTTCGATTTCTGAGTTCACGCCATCAAGGTAGTTAAGGCAGCGATTGCGTACCGCCGAGCTCGTAGCAGGCCCGTCGAGTTCATAGACTGTCATCAGCCGCGCAGTCGCATTGTCGATCTCGGCAGAGTCCTTGAGCGGCGTTCGAACCATGGCGTGGCCAAACAGCGTCCGCATCAACTGCAGAAGCTCCTTCTGCATCGACTTGTTCTCATCGACCTTCGAGGCGACGAAGCGGAGAAACGTCAGTTCCGGGGCAAGCCCCCGATCAGCAAGCTGCTCGATCGTTTCATCAAGCATCGAGAGAAATGCCGCGGTTGAGGAGAAGTCCATTACGGTTGGGGGGACAGGAACCACCAGCGCGTTTGCCGCGCGCAAAACTGACAGGGAGATTGCTCCGAGGGCCGGCGGAGGATCCATGACGATGACATCGAACCGATCCGAAATGCTCTCGATGCCCTCCTTGAGACGGTCAAGCAGGGCCCCGTTCCCCTGGGCCATTCGCGCCGCCAGCTCATACTCGGAGTTGAACAGGCGAAGGTTGGCGGGGATCAATTCAAGGCCATCAAAATGTGTCTTGCGAAGGGCGTAATCGAGAGAGGACCGCTCACCTTCACGCAGGAATGGGTAAAGGGTGTCATCTTCGGTCAGATCGAGATCGGGCACGTAGCCAAAAAGCGTTGTCGCAGAGGCCTGACTATCGCAGTCAATGAGCGCAACACGGTACCCCCTGATCGCGAGGTACTGCGCCAAGTGGACTGCCAGGGTGGACTTGCCGACACCTCCCTTGAAGTTCTGAACTGCGACCACACAGCACGGATCACCCGGCGCGCGGTACGGGCGCGTCCCGAACACGCCGCGCATGTCGTTCAGCTGTGCAAGGGTGTATCTCTCACGCCGGTTGCTATCGGTCCTTGCCGGCTCGGGCAGGCGCCCGTCCTTCTCTGCATCACGGATAGCTGCCGGTGTTCGCCCGACGAGCTCAGCCGCCTTTCCAATCGTGAAGGTTGGCTCACGGCGGGCATCTGATCTCGCGCTTCGAGCAGAGTCGCGCAGTTTCTCCAACACTGACGATGTTCGACTAGCCAGCGTTGCGACCGAAACCAAACGTTCAGCCTCTTCAATCTGAAGTCCGTTAGACACATGCCGTCCTTTCGCAATTGAGAGCGTGCTACACCCACTTGCGCTTTTCGGTCAAGAAATTCGGAAATTTCGAAAGTCGAACTGCCTTGTCAGCCTAAATTTGGGGAGGCGGCGCCCCATCCTGACTCGGTGGGGGCGCGGCGAATTGCACGCGTGCAATTTTGCCTATGAGGGCCGCCCACGCCGGTTTACCCACCCCTCACAAAAGCCCTTCCACGCCGCAATCAGCTTAGCGCCACGAAGCTTCTCCAACCGATTGCCCATGTGGTCGCGAAAACCGCTCGCGATAAGGTCAACATCCCATCCACCGCCATGCTTTCGGGCGACTTCAAGCAAATCGGCGTGCCCGAAGCGGATCGAGCCAGACGACGGGAATGTGGACTCTGACTGCTTGATCGCATGCACCGCACCGGGCGTAGATACTATTGCCCCCTGCCCTGCCGTTATGGTCTCGACGGAACCGGTCCGCCTTGCCTGCCGTCCCGCCGAATGCCGGTCGAGCTCATCTACCGTTTCCAAGACCTCCGGGGCGCCCTTCGGTTCAAACCGGAACTCAAGCTCGGTGACCGTACGCCCCTGCCGAATTTCACGCCATTCGACACGGAAGTGAGCGAGCTGGTCAATTTCAGACTTCGCCTTCTCAAGCACCTTGCGCCGAAGCTGAGCGAAGTCCGTGTAGACATCCGGCGGGATCCCGAGCGCTGCACGCAGTGCCTGCATATCTCCTCGCCAAGTTGCTTGGCGGCGATGGAGGCGAAGGGCTCCAAGCTCGTAAAGCTTGAGCGCATAATTCGAGCGGAAACCCAAGACCGCTTGCCGGTTAAGCACGGCATAAGTCTCAGAAGCCTGGATCAGCTTACGCGCATCGGGCGTGAACTCCCATTCGATCCAGCCCGTCTCTCCGCCATCCTCGTCGGTTTCCTCTTTAGACCGAGAGATCAGGGAGAACAGGAGAGTCGCCTTCTTTCCGCGCCACGATTTATCATCCACAGCAAACAGGGTGCGATGGAGCTCCTGAAGCATGTCGCTGATCCGCTCGTTACCCTTGTGGCCTCGGCGTATATCGGCTTTGCGAATGCGATGAGGACGATCTTCCCATGCGTCTCCACCTGCGGTCAGGATCATGAGCGCCAACAGCCGCGATGCCGTCAGACTAAGCGACTCACCTTTGACGAATTTGATCTCAATGATGTTGCCCGGTTTGGCGAACTCGTCGCCACCCTTTGCCTTCAATGCAGCAGCAACGCGCATCGCACGTCCGGGGGAACCTTCTTCAGGCTTCTCCTCGGAAGCTTCTACTATTGGGCTGTCATCAGTTTCCATGCCATAGTGCGATCAGAGCTTGATTCTTCGAAGGATTGATTGCTGCCTGACCTGACCTCGTTCGTCAAGTCAGGTCAGGATGGGATTCCTTTGGGAGCCCCCAAGAGGTCAGGAATGAAGGTCTGTGAACGGGAGGCAAAATCCCAGGAGATTCCGCGAGTCGGCAAGCTTACGGACAGAGCGCTGATTAGGGGGCAATTTTGATGTTTGCGGGCGAAGTTAGGCCACTAAGCAGCGCGCTGAAGGTCCGTCCCCCACGCGGTCAGGATGGCCCCAGCAGGTCAGGTGAATGCCCCCGCTCGGTCAGGGTTCAGCCCCCATCAGGTCAGCCTAACACCCCCATCTGGTCAGGAAGATCGGCTTAAAGTGCTGGATTCACCTCAAAAATTGGCCTCGAATCTGAATCTCTAGAATCAAGAATCCTTCCGCTGCAAGCAGCGGCGTTTTTATGATGATGTTTCTAAGGGAGAAGGGCCAGCGCCCTCGATACAATCGCTTCCGTGAATCACAGCGGGTGTAGTGATTCAAATTTCCGGTTGGACCCACAGCCGATATCCCTGTCACCAAGCCACCATGAGAACACCCATCAGCCAGTCTTGGCATTGGCAGGCCATCGACCCTTCACGCAATGTTGCCCGTGCCTACCATCTCTGGATCCAAACCGACCTGTTCGGTTGGACGACGATTGAACGTCGCTGGGGGAGGATCGGCTCAAAAGGGCAGGGGGTAACCCTGAGTTTTCCTGACAGGGCCCAAGCCGAAATCATCGCCCGACAGGTCCGCGAAAGACGCAAGAGCGCCTTCAAACGAATAGGAGTAGGTTACCAAGAGGTCGAATGACCGCCTTGCACGCGCATCTGCAAGGGAGGGAAGGGGGGAGGGGGGAGTGAAGCTCATGACCCTAACAGCACTCCGACCAACTCAGGACACGGTCAACCTTGTCACAGCTCTGCGCGGCACATGGCATGGCTCCTACGCTATGTGCCGATGCCCTGCTCATGACGACAGGACGCCCTCATTATCGATCCGCCAAGGATTATCAGGGGTCCTAGTGCATTGCTTTGCTGGCTGCAATCCAAGGGACATCATACGTGCCTTGCGGAGTGCAGATCAAGTTCAAGGCATCGAACCCCGTCCAGCTCGAAATGTAGACTCTAGGCGACAGGCTCAGCGCCTTTGGGATGATGCGAGCAACGTTCATGGAACGCTGGGAGAGCGCTATCTCGTTGGCAGATTTCTGCTCCCGGACCTCCCCGACATCCGGTTCCATCCGCGGTGCCCTCTTGGCCGAAAGCCAAACACTGCGTTTCATCAAGCCCTGCTTGTGGCCGTGCGTGACCTAGGCCGGCTTGTGGCGGTTCAAAGGATCATCCTGGACCCTAGATCAGGCCGACATCGCGGCAAGTTCTTGCTGGGGAGCTGCGGGCAGGGGGCATGGCAACCGACACTGTCTGATGGGGTGTTGGCAATTGCGGAAGGCTTCGAAGACGCGGCCGCCTTCACCCGTCTAACCGGCGTGACCTGCTGGGCGGCCATGGGCGCTGCTCGCTTGCCACTCCTCCAGCTTCCGAAGGAGCTCCATACGCTGATCATTGCCGAGGACAACGATGCACCTGGACAGAATGCTGCGCATCAAGCGACCAAGACCTACGCCAGACCCGGCCTCCGAATTTCGCGAAGATCTCCGAGCTCGGGCATAGACTGGGCGGAGTTTAACGAATGGATGAGCCGTCGGGGCAGTAGCATCGGCGAATGACGAAGGCTGGGACAAACCCGCCATTCCAATGCAACAGGTTAAGCGTCAGCTCTTGTCAAAAGCGGTTCTTCGACGCTTGTCCACGCGGCGTAGCGTTAAGCCACAACCTATGCCGCTTGCGGAGAGCCAGCTCGCGCTATCGAGCGCAAATGCAGACTTCCTAAACTGGTGATTAGATAAGTCGAAAATTTCCCGGCTAGCCCCCAAGTGCCCCCGTGGGCTTTCGATCATATGTCGAGCGACCGTCGAGGATCTTGACGAACGCATCGTTGCGGTTGCTCGCCCGATCTACCAGCCTGTCGAACGCGATGACCTCGAGCATCAAATTGAGTGTCGTGTAGTAGCGATATGCCATCTGACCCCCATAATTTGTGATCACGAAGTCCTCTGATGCCAGATATTCTTGTAACTGTTCATTCCAGTCAGCAATAATGTAACCGCGCACCATTCTATCGGCCGAGATTGGAATCTCGCGTCCCTCGGACGTCTTAATCCGGCCCTTGCGACGGATCGCGGTAACTTGATTCTTCAACTGCGTCACCGGGTGATCCGTTGGGCTCTCGCTGGCGGCAGAATACCCCGTCTTTTGGGGGCGCTTCATCTCTACGATCATCAACTCGTTTTCGTTGTTGATCAGGATGTCGTGGGCAAATTCGCCTTTGGCGCGATACGTCCCGTCAGGCGTCCGATCGCTGGAAATATATTGCGCGTAGGCTAAATCATCATCGAGCAACCAGAGGTTATGCGCGCTGTAGTCTACGTCCTCGCTGTCTTTGTAGCGTGGATAGATTAGCTGATGGACCCTGTCCTCCGTCGCCAAGCCCTCCTCGGTCCGCTTCAAAAGCTCGCGAAAAATCTGGATGACGTGGTTGCGGTAGGCCACATAGACTGCGAGGGCCTCCTTAGCATCCTCTGGGATTTTCGTCTTCACGATCTCCACGAGTTCCTCGATGCTGGCGTTCGGCTTCAACTTCGTGAAATCAAATTTTGTCCGAAAGCGCTCTAGAAAAAGGTCGCGCGCAAGCTGCTCCCGCGTTTCGGTAATTGTGCGTCGGCGCACGAAGTCGGCAGGCGAATTGTTCCCGAGCCCGCGGCGCAATAGGGGGTCGACGGCGATGAGGTGCTCCACATCGGCGACCATCTTTGCTCGTCGCTCAGCAGTGTATTCGCTCTCAAGCTCCAGAATGTGCTGTTTGGCTAGCGCAATGAGCGTTTCCCGAATCGTCTTTTGTCGACCGATCTCTCCCAGCTTCACGTTCAGGTTGATGATCTTGTCGCGTGATTGAGACGAGACAAAGAAGTCACTCGAAACGGCTACGAGGTAGTAATACTTTCTGGGGCCGTCTGCCCCGGCGTCCTCGAACGGTCTATCGTTGAGGCCCGGCGAGATGTTTTCGAGATCGCTGGCTGCGCGGTTGTTCGCGTAGAAATAAAGCCGGTGCTTTTTCGCCTGTTCAATACCCACCTTGAAATAGTTGAACTCGAATAGGGGCTGCTGTCCGGCGACCCCGACCTGTTCTGATCTCGAGCCGCCGATCGACAGCGAGGCGTAAAAATGATCATAAAGGTTAATCGTGGTGCCATCGACGATCAGCGAGAATTTCTTTGGTATTTTTTTCTGGATGAACTCGACGAGGAAATGATCGACGATTCCGAATGTTATGGCATCCACGGCTTCGCCCCCTGGATAGCGATCGCCCTTGGGATCGAAATAGTTCGACACGTCATCGTGCGGCGACTGCATGCGGGCCGTTAGGCCGCTGTCGAAGCGATGTGCGCCCGCGCCATCGTCCGGTGCAATTGGAATGAGATTGTCGTCAGTGGCGAATGGTTCATACTGGTAGGTGCCGGCTGTCGCCGCGCCGCTGGGGCCGGTCTGACGTGACGAGTAAAATACTTTGTCGAAATGCTTGAACGCGATGAAGCGCCCGAACCCCTTGCCGCCCCGCTCGAACTTATTGCCGGTCAACGGGGTTAGAAAGGCGTCGAGGTTCTTCTGGTCGAAGCCGGTGCCGTTGTCGGCGATGGTCATGCTCTGGTCGGCGAAGGAGACCTCGACCTCAATCTGACCCTTCTCTTCAGCCTCGTCTTGCCAACGTTCTTCAATCGAGTGAAGCGCATTGGAGACGGCTTCAAACAGTGGGAAAAGAAACCCCTGCAAACCATCGGGCAAGGTCGCGCGCTTCACCTCCGATGCAAGATCAATCGACTTGTGCTTCACATGTGCCCTCTCAGTAACCGGTGACAATGAACGTCAGTCGAAATCCTACAACGGGTAGTTCACCCTTTCTAGCGAAGGCAGCGCGCCTCCCGCAGGCGCTGGGGCCATCCGTGCGCCTATGGCAGCTTTTGAGAGCTTCGGCGATGGCGTTCAACGGCCCGGTTTACAGCTCAGCCGCCCAGGCGGCCTGATTGGGAGCGGACCGTCGGCTTTGCGCCAGCAGCAGGTAAACGCGGACGGCGATCCGTGGCGCGCCGTTGTAGCGGCCAGAGTGCCGGCCGCAACCGGCTACTCCGCCTCAATTTTCGAGGCCCCGGCTTACAGATCGGGGTCGACATCTTGGAGAAGGCGACGAGTGAGAGAGTGAAAAAGCCTCGAAAGGTCGAGCAGCAGCTTGTCCTCCTCAGTGGTGGAATAAGGGGATACCAAGCTTCCGTGCATGACGCGATTGCGGAGCCTATCCCAAGCATGAAACTCGTCTTTGGCGACCGATCCATCGGCCACGAGCTTCCGGAGCGCCTGTACAGACGAGGTCCGAAGCAGTCGACTAGTCGCCTGCTTCGCCGGCTCCTTCGGACGAGGATCTCCCTCCCAAGCATCGATGTATGCGTTAAAGGCGTCCACGGCCTGCGTGAGCTCCATCAGAGCCTTCGCATCCATGTCCGTGCGAGCGCGCCCCTCCAGCCCAAGCAGCTTGACAAGCGCCTCAACAGCGCTCGCGTAGGTGAGAGCCCACACCCACCGCGACCCACACGCGGCCTGGATCACTTCGACGTACAGGTCTGTGAGCTTGTTTGCCTCGAAGTTGCAATCGCCGCGCTCGTTCCGTGCCCCAACCACGTAGGCTAGCAGTCGCCGGAAGGTCTCCCAGAACCCATCGGCATTTGAAAGCTCGTCGTCACCCTGCCAGAGCGAGCACGCGTCTCCACGCCCGCCGATCTTGCGGCACTCGCGACTGTCCTTGCGCAGCCCCGGCCAGACGACATCGTGCTGGAGCCGAGTGCGGGACATGGTGCGCTCGTGGCCAGCCTGCCGACAGTCAGACAGCTACATCTCAATGAGCTTGATCCCAAACGCCGTGAGAAACTCGCTCTGCTGTTCAAACATGCCAAGCTTACCGGGATCGACGGTGCGATGCTGGCTTCCGCGCTGGATCCTTCGCTGCGCCCCAGCCTGATTCTCATGAACCCCCCGTTCTCCCGTTCGGAGGGAAGAGGCGTCGATCAATTCGCTGCTGTCCGCCATCTGCGCGCCGCGCTCGGTCGATTGGCTCCTGGCGGCAGACTTGTCGCTATCATGCCGGACTGGTTCACCACCAGCGCTAGGCTCTCGAAAATCTATGACCAGACGTTCGAGAACTGCACGGTGCAAACAGCTTGCCGCCTTGCCAGGTGCTACCACAAGCAGGGGACCAGCGTGCCGGTTCGCCTCTACGTGATCGACAAGGTTCCCGGAAACATCCGTCCTGCAATCCTCGCTCGATCGAATGTCGCCGAGATTGCCGCGGCGGTTGCAGTGGTGAAGCGGGCAGTCGGTCCTTGCGAGGCTTCACCAATTTACGCACGGCAGCAGACCAAGCCCGGCACGCTTTTCAAGGCGATGCGCACAAGTGCAAAGCCGCCTGCGGCTAAGCCGCGCGTAATCGAAGCGCCATCGATATCGCCGCTTGTTTTTCGCAGCCTGGCAACGCCGCGCCCTCTGGGCGAGCAGGCCGGTGTCTATCTGCCCTACCGCCCGAGCCGGATCGACATCGATGGTGCAAAGGCGCACCCGACCCCGCTGGTGGAAAGTGTGGCCATGGGCTCCATACCAGCGCCGGTGCCGGAGTATTGCCCCAGCCTGCAGGGCCGCATCCTCAAAGAAAGCCTGCTTTCGGAAGCGCAGCTCGAGACGGTGATCTATGCCGGCAATGCCTGGCAGCAGTATCTGCCGGGCCTGTTCGTCCCGGCTGACGAAGGTGTCGCTCTCACTCTGGCCGAAGACGGACACAGCTACCGCAAGGGCTACTTCCTCGGTGATGGCACTGGCGCGGGCAAAGGCCGACAGATTGCCGCCTGCATTCTAGACAACTGGCTAGCCGGACGCCGCAAGGCGATCTGGGTATCCAAGAACGAGAGCCTGCTCGAAGATGCGCGCCGGGATTGGAGCGCGATCGGCGGGATGACTGCCGACATTCAACCGCTCTCCAGCTGGAAAATCGATCAGCCAGTGCCGTTCCGCGAGGGGATCCTCTTCGTCACGTACCCTACGCTGCGCAGTCAGAGGCAGGATGCGACCCGCCTGAAGCAATTGCTGGACTGGGCCGGGGCGGATTTCGAAGGTGTCATCGCCTTTGATGAGAGCCACGAAATGGGCGGGGTGGCAGGAGGCGAGGGCGCCCGCGGGAGCAAATCAGGTTCCCAGCAGGGCATCGCCGGCGTCATGCTCCAGAACCATCTGCCCAAGGCCCGCGTGCTCTATGCCTCGGCGACCGGGGCCTCTGAAGTCAACAATCTCGCCTACGCGCGCGCTGCGCCAGATCGCAGCCGGGATCGGGCTCGATCATTCCGCCTACCGCATCAGCTACTACACCTCGCAGGAGGCCCTCGCCGGTGAGCGCGAAAACCGGGAAGAGCCACGCTGTGGTCAGAACCGGCAACACGCTCCAGCCCTTCTGTGTCATGCCGACGGGAGAAAACCCACCCGGTGCGATCGAACTGCAAGTTGTCCTCCTGTGACGAACTCGGCGCCAGCCCTATGGCAGCTTGAAAGCCGCGCAGAATGACGCTATGTCACGTCAGAATTCATGGAGCTTTGCAATGGCGATTCAGAACTATGCGGACAATGGCGCGTTTGCTCCGCGCAAAATCGTCGATGCGCTGCGCACCACCAGCGACGAACTGGCGCGCTCGCTGGGTCTCGGCAAGGACGCGATCCAGCGCAAGGACCGGATTGCCTCCGATCGTACCCAGCGCCGCCTTCGGCAGATGGTCGAAGTGCTCAACAAGGTCGAACCGCGGTTCGGTTCAGCCTTGCTGGCCTATGCCTGGTACCGCTCTGAGCCGCTGCCGGGCTTTTCGGGCCAGACTGCAATGCAGCTTGTGCAGAACAACCGGGCCGATGACGTTCTGACCTATATCGACGCCGTCGACGCTGGCATTCACGCCTAGCCTCATGCACTTCACCGGGCTGCTCTACCGCGCCCACAATCCGGTCTGGTCCCGCGAACCCCTCTCAGGGGAGGGGGCGGCCCGGTTTGGCGGACGGTTCAATCGCATCGGGCGCAGCGCGCTCTATACTTCCCTCGCCCCAGAGACCGCGCTGCGCGAGGCCAATCAGGTTGGCACCCTCCAGCCCACCACGCTCGTCGCTTATCAGGCCGATATCGAACCGTTGCTCGATGGCCGCGATGCGGCTGCATTGCGGCCTTTCGGTATCGCACCGGCTGAGCTCGCCGACCCGGCGTGGCGCGATTGGATGCTCTCAGGCAAACCGGTCCCGACGCAAGATCTGGCGGAGGCCGCGATCGCGCAAGGCTATGTGGGCATTGTCGTGCCGAGCTACGCCCGCGGCGCTCCCGCCGACGCTCTCAACCTTGTCCTGTGGCACTGGGAAGGGCGCATCACGCTCGTAGATGACGCCGACCGGCTTGGCCTGCGCAATCCCTGATTCTGCCGGTGAGGCCGGCAAGCTGATGCCTGCCTAGTCCTCGATCCGGCCGCCAAGCGACGGATCGAGATACCACGAGGGTCCCTCGACGAAGTCGGCCGAGCGTGCCGGAACGGGCCCGTCGGGCTCGCTTGCGACATAGGGATTGACCTGCGGTGCAGGCCTCTCGCCGGAGCGAAGGAGCTTCCCCGACATTTCGCAGCGAGGGCGCAGGAGATCGAGCAGCCATTCGAGATCATCCAGCATCTGGACGATGCCGCGCCCCGCCAGCGTGTAGTAGAGACACCGCTGATAATCATCGCACTGGCACGAAAGCACCTGCGTCAGCTTGTTCTTGGCACCGGGTGTGCCCAGGAAAACCCCCTCCAGCGCTTCGTAGAGTTCGCGCGCCGAATAATAGGCATCGAACGCTTCTATCCCGATAGAGGCATTGCTGAGCGAGCGCCGCGTAGGCGTCACCAGCGGGTCAACCGATGCATCGCGTAGCGTCAGATCGAGGTCGAATTGGCCGAGATCGAATACCTTGTTCATAAGACAAAATTCCTCTATGTGACGAACATAGAGTGAACAAAAGGGGCGGTCAAGAGCGTCAGACCATGTGGTTGGTGGCCAAGGACACCACAGGTAGCACCGGGCGCGTCGCCATTGGCGACGGTCTGCGGGCAGCCTTGGTCCGCTGGTACACGGGCCATGGCAACGAGGCCGATCACCGGGCCTGCGTCTCCCTCGTCGTGACAGCGCGCGAGAATCACAAATGGCTCGCCTGCGATTGTCTGGGCGAGGTCACCGCGCCGCCGCTGCTGAGCCCGGCCTACCTGAGCTTTCAGGAAACCTATTACCTGCGGCGGCTGACTTCGAGGCCGATGCATGCGCCGGCGTGTCCATTTTTCCTGCCCCAGGCACCGCCGCGCATCCGCGAGACAGCAAGGGATTCGCTCTACGCGCTCGATGTTCCAGATGGCCTGTTCAACGCGCACCAGAAGGCGCCGGAGAAACTCGCCCAGAAACCGGACCACAGTGAGCCAGACGACCGGTCGCGCGGTGTTGCAATCCCGCGCCTCGGCAAACTGCTGTGGCTGCTGCTTGAGCGGGCGGGTTCCAACGTGCTGCGCGAGCTTCCGCCAGCAGGGCCACGGGAGGGCTCGATCAGCCAGGAGATGCGTTTCCTGCGCCGGGCTGCGCAAGGTCTCGAGATTGCGCCCGGGGTTCCGCTCTCGGCCCATCTCTACACGAACGCCATCGATTACGAAAAGCGGCGGGTTCACGCCCGGCTGCGCGCTGCGGCCGAGAGATGGCCTCATGAATTCGCGCCCCAGGCGTTTCTTCTGCTCGAGGCCAATGCGGTCACTTCCACCGAGATCGTCACCGGTCTCGGCACGATCTCGGTCCGGAACCGCATCCAGCACACCGGGATCATCCGCGCCGAAGTTGAGCCGCCGTTTGTTGTGCTCGCCGTCGTCGGCGAGCACAGCAGGAAGGAGGGCTATGTCGCGCTGCGCGCCTACGCTCAGCCTGTCTTGAGCGGCAACCAGTTCGTGCCGACAGAGCGAGACCACGACCGAGACGTTCTGCGGGCGCTCCAAGACGCGCAGTATATCCTGCGACGCCGGGACATCCGGATGGCGGTGAAGAAGATCCTCTTCGATCTGCCATTTGCGGACGTCTCCGTAAGGCCGGATTTCCTGATCGCCCTTCTCGACGACAACACCGGGCAGGAGTGCCGCTTCGCGCTACAAATCCTCCGGTCGTCCGACGATGATTATCTCGCCCTCAGGGCAATCGAGCGGACTCGTCTTTCGCAGCTTGGACCGGTGGCGGCCCTCGCTCTTGGAGACGTCACGCCCGAGATCGTTGCCCGGACCGCTCTCGGGATCCTGAGCTGAAGAAGAGGGGGAGGGTCTGAGCGAACCTGCAACAGGAGAGTTCGCTCATGCCATGTTTTGCCCCATCACCGCGTCCCTCCACTTCCATCTGGGGCGCCGTCCAGCAGGCCGATCAGCTGGCCCCCGGCATATGGTCAGTTATGACCGCCAGCCACGGCGGTATCATTCTGTCCGATCAGAGACAGGCCGCCATGCCAGCGGCGCTACGGATCGAAGGCGGGGCCTACGAAGAAGATTGCGATTGGGGGCTCCCGATCCTTGCCTTCACCAGCGAGCTTGAAGGGCAGGGCTCCTGCTCTGCGGGCTTCCTGCAGCTTGCCCGCGATACTACCCGATGTTGGCACCCGGACCGCTTCAGCGCCTTCACCGGCGAGGCCATAGAGGAGAATTCCTCTGCGATCCTGCGGACGCGCAAGGCCTATATGGCCGCGATCGGCGAATTCTGCGTGACCAGCGCCTGGGGCGATTGGGCCGAGTGGGTGCCGGACGGCAAAGTCGGCGTGATTGCCCGGCAAGTCGAGCGCGTCGATCACCTTGGCCGCCCAACCTATGGCGAGGCCGAGGTCTGCGCGCTCATCGCCAAGGACCTCTACGCCGCGCGCGGCGAGGTTAAGGCGCTGCGTGATACGGCGCACGACATCATCCCGATTCCTGAAGCCCTGCGACCCAAGCGCGTTGGCTGAAGAGCAGGCCAAGGCAGCCGGGCTCCGGCCAGGCATCAATCCGCTGTTCTGAAGGGAAGGGGGAGGGGAAGGGCGAAACAGTGCGATGAAGGACCCCTTGTCATGAACCCGACAGTTATTCGACCCAGCGTCAGCCCGAAGACGATCACCAAAGTCACGCGCCTCTTCAATGGCACCATCGGCGATATCCTCGGCGAGCTCCTCCAGAACAGTCGCCGCGCGGGCGCTTCCCGGATCGATATCGCCTGCTGCGCGGATCAGGACGCAGCGCGCCTGACCCTTGTCGATGATGGAACCGGAGTCGCCCATCCGCAGACCATGATTGCGCTGGGGGATTCGGGCTGGAGCCAGCACATCCATGAGGCCGAAGACCCGGCAGGCATGGGTGTCTTCAGCCTGGCGGGCAAG
>NZ_LSIS01000349.1:0-213 GCF_001556365.1 Blastomonas sp. CCH1-A6
CTGCTTCCACTGCGCATCGGTCTTGGTGATCTCGAACTTGCCCTTGGCGCGCGCGGTGGCAGCGCCGAAGGAGAAGTTCGCAAGACCGAACAGCCCGAGGCCAGCGGCCCCGAGCAGTCCGGCGTTCAGAAATTCGCGTCGTAGCATCGTCACGTCCCCGTGTCATCGTCCGGCCCGTTACGCCGGTCAGGATGCCATAGTTACGCGCGCGCC
>NZ_LSIS01000350.1:0-1588 GCF_001556365.1 Blastomonas sp. CCH1-A6
GCCTGACCGAAACCGGCACGATCGGGGTGATCGGCAGCTTCAATTTCGGCGGCCTGATCTCGATGGTGGCCAATGGCACCGGCGGCAATGCGCTGGTGGGGGGCAATGGCGGCGCCGGTACCGGCGGTACCTCGCGCATCGGCGCGAACGAGAGCAACATGACCGGCGGCGACATGTTCGTCGCGGCTGTGGCGCGCGGCGGTGACGGCGCGCTGGGCGGACGCGGCGGCGATGCAACGGGGGGCCTCGCCACCCTGATCTCCGGCGGTAGCCAGGCCACCCGGCTGCTCGATTTCGACAATGTGACGCTGCTTGCCGACGCCTTTGGCGGCGCGGGTGGCGCAGGTGCCAATGGCACGGTCGGCGGGGCGGGCGGTGCGGGCGGCAATGCCACGGGCGGGCGGACCCAGGCGATCGGCACGGCGCGCGGCGGCCAGCTCGACATCCTGAACCTGCAGGTGTCGATGAACGGTTTTGGCGGCGCAGGCGGCGCGGGCGGCACAGGATCTGCAGGCCTGGGCGGCAATGGCGGCGCAGGCGGAATCGGCACGGGCGGCAACACGCAGATCGGCACGGTCAGCAGCACGATCACCACCGGGCCCAATCCCACGCCGACCGGCTTCATGGTGATGACCGATGCCTCGCTTCAGGCCAATGGCTTTGGCGGCGCCGGCGGCGATGGCGGGATCGGCACCACCGGCAACGGCAATGGCGGCAATGGCGGGCTGGGCGATGGCGGCGACATCTTCTTCGCCACGCGCGGATCGCTGACCCGGGTGGGCAACCTGACGATGCTGGCCAATGCCGGCGGCGGCAATGGCGGTGCAGGAACGCTGCGCGGCAATGGCGGCAACGCGATCGGGGGCGTGATCGGCCTGGAAAGCACCGAGCAGTTCCAGGCGCCCACCAACCGCGGCACCCTGATCGCGAACGACATCATCGCGATTGCGAGGGGCACGGCGGGAACCGGGGCCATCAACGGCACGACCACCCAGGAGACCGGATCGTTCGTCCGTGCGGTCAATGGCGACCTGACGGCCAACAGTCTGGTGTTCAACATCGGCAATGCCGGCGATGCGCCAGATCCGACCGGGATCGTCGAGGATTACATCCGGGTCACCGATGCCGCGGTGAACGTCACGGGCAGCTTCACCTTCATCACCCCCGTCCAGCTTTCGGTGCTGGTGAACAATGGCTCGGTCAATGCGGGCGCATTCGGCGTGCAGGCAGGAAGCTTCGTTGCCGACACGGTGGTGACCGCGCCCGGTGCCATCGGCACGATCACCGCCAATGCCATGGATCTGCGATCCGATGGCGCGATCATCGTTACCGCCAATCTGGCCACGCCCGGCAGCCTCACGGCCGTCGGCGGCGGCGCGATCAACCTGCGCAACATCAACGCAGGCGGGGTCATCGGCATTCAGGGCGCCGCGCTGCAGCTCGGCAACCTGACATCGGGCAACCATGTCAACCTGACGTCGACCACTGGCGCGATCAATGCGGGCACGATCACGGCCGCCAATTTCGTCGCCATGACGGCAGCAAACGGGCTGACCCTGTCTGCCGTCACCGCGACCAACGGCTATAT
>NZ_LSIS01000351.1:0-396 GCF_001556365.1 Blastomonas sp. CCH1-A6
CCTCGGGCGTTGGCAGCCAGGCGTTCGGCTGGCAGGCCAATGCCTCGGGTCGCACGGCCGTTGCGGTCGGGCACCAGGCGAATGCTGCGGGCTTCGAGGCCACCTCGGTGGGCAAGAGCGCCCAGGCGGGCGGTGCGAATGCGACGTCGGTGGGCAGCCGCGCCAATGCGGCAGGTCTCAACTCGGTGGCGATCGGCAACGGCGCGGTGACGGCGGACGGTACCACGCCTTCGGGTGCCGCCTCGACGGGCACCGCGGTGGCCATCGGCAATGGCGCGCGCGCGACGGCGGAAGATGCGGTGGCGCTGGGCGACCTCGCCAACGCCTCGGGCTTCCACGCAACCGCGATCGGCGGCGAATCGGTCGCCTCGGGCGTCGGCAGCCAGGCCTTCGGCT
>NZ_LSIS01000035.1:0-2478 GCF_001556365.1 Blastomonas sp. CCH1-A6
TCGCTGGCCTTGGCCTTACCGCCACGGCCATCGCGACGACGGCGACGACCGCCATTGCGGCCATTGCCGTTATTCTCGCGCGATTCTTCGGCTTCGCTTTCGCTTTCGCTCTCGCCTTCGTCGCTGTCGGAATCGCCGTCATTGTCGCCCGAAAGCGTCTCGGCACGGATCGGTTCTTCGTCGGTCTCGATCAGGCCCTCGTCCGACAATCCGTCGTCATAGCTGCCTTCTTCGCCACCGCGACCGGCGGCGTCATCTTCCTCTTCCTCGGCGGCGAGTGCTTCAGCCTCTTCGCGCGCGTGGCGGGCCTCTTCGGCAAGCAGCGCGATCTTGTCCTCGCGCGGGATCTGGTAATAGTCGGGATGGATTTCCGAGAAGGCGAGAAAGCCATGCCGGTTGCCGCCATAATCGACGAAAGCCGCCTGCAGCGAGGGTTCTACGCGAGTAACCTTGGCGAGATAGATATTGCCCTTGATCTGCTTGTGTTCGGCAGATTCAAAGTCGAATTCCTCAATCCGGTTTCCCTTGAGCACCGCCACCCGGGTTTCTTCCTGGTGGCGCGCATCGATCAACATGCGCGTTGTCATTCAATATTCTCCGTGCGCGCGCACCGGGCGGAACCGGCCGGGTCGCTGCGCTTCTGTCTGTTATGGCGCTGGCGCTCCCGATCAGGGGGGCGCTGCGCAAACGGGTTTGTTCGATAAGGATTGTGTCTGCTGAACGGGTTTGCAGGGCGTCAAGCGCACTGGCCGCGTCGCTTTTCCGCAGCCAACCGCCCGGAAGCGGGGTGGCGGAAAAGGCGGTATTCAAACCCATAAAGCGTCAACCTGGTGATACGGCATCTGCGGCAATCGGGGCCGCAATGCTGTCAGTGAGTGCGGGCGATGACCGTCAAGCCAATGAGCCGCAAGGCTTTGCTAGCATCGCCCGCGCAATACAGCAACAAAAAGCTCAACCGCACGACCACCCGGCCGTTATTGAACGGGGACACGGTGCAATAGCGTATGTTGCCCATGCCCGGTCTTGCCGATTCATGCTGAAATTCCTGTTAACCAGGTCGTTTCACAGGGTTTTTCCCGCTTAACCCTAATCCTGCCTTCATCAAGCGATCAGGCAGGAATCCGGGAATCATGAAATTGCACTGGACCGGACATTCGCGCCGGAGGCATAACAGGGCCATGCTGTGGCTGACCTCCATCTGCGCGTCGATGGCATGCACCATGCCCGTTCAGGCGGGCGAGGTCTCCAATGTCGAAATCCGCGCCAACCAGGTGGTGCTGCACTTCGACGATCCGATAGAAAGCGCCAGCAGCTTCGTCCTGAGCGGCCCCGACCGCATCGCGATCGACATCAAGGGCGCAACCGCGCGCGCCAATGCGCTGACCCAGCAGGGCCTGTTCCGCAACGTCCGCATGGCCCAGTTCGACAGCGATACCGCGCGGATCGTGCTCGATCTCGATCGGCCGGCGATGGTGAGCGCAGGCACCTTCTCCGAAGATGGCCGGAGCCTGACCCTGTCGGTCAAGGAGCTTGGATCGTCCGACCTTGTTGGCGTTCTCAATGCCCCGCGCCAGTCGTTCGTGCCGCCCGCCAATTTCCGCGCGGAACCGCCGCAGCGCCGCTACAGCGTGCGCATTCCGCTGCCCAAGCCGAGCAAGGCGCCGCCGCTGCCCAGGATCGAAGGGCCCAAGGATGACAGCCGCCCGCTGGTGGTGATCGATGCGGGGCATGGCGGCCACGATCCGGGCGCGATCAGCCCGCATGACGGAACGCGCGAAAGCAAGGTCACATTGCAGGTCGCCCGCGCCATCCGCGACGAGCTGCTCAAGACGGGACGCGTGCGCGTTGCGCTGACCCGCGACAGCGACACCTTCCTGGTGCTGCAGGAGCGCTATGGCATCGCTCGCCGCCTCGGCGCGGATCTGTTCATCTCGGTCCATGCCGATGCCGCCGCCTCGCAGACCGCGCGCGGCGCGACCATCTACACGCTGTCCGAGGTCGCCTCGGATCGCGAGGCAGCCCGGCTCGCCGCGCGCGAGAACAAGGCCGACATCCTGAACGGCGTGAATCTCGCCGATGCGCCGTCGGACGTATCGTCGATCCTGATCGACCTGACCCAGCGCGAGACGATGAACCTCTCTGCCGATTTCGCGCGGCTGCTGCGGCGCGAAGGCGAGGCGAAGATGAACTTTCGCACCGATTCCCACCGTTTCGCCTCGCTGATGGTGCTGAAAGCCCCCGATGTGCCGTCGGTCCTGCTCGAGACAGGCTATGTCAGCAACGAGGAGGACATCGCGCTGCTCAATTCCCCCAGCTATCGCAAGCGTATCGCGGAATCGGTGAGTCAGGCGGTCACGGTGTTCTTCGCGCGCAAGCTCGCTTCGCGGTAAATCCTCGCCGCAGCTATATCGTCATTCCCGCGAAAGCGGGAATCCCGCTTCGTCTTCAACCCTCTGCGTCAGTAGCGGGACCCCCGCC
>NZ_LSIS01000352.1:0-409 GCF_001556365.1 Blastomonas sp. CCH1-A6
TCGCCAGCGGGTCAGAGCCGCAGGCCGCAGGCAGCGGCTTCGCCTAAAGGAGTGAGGAAAATGGAAGCGACAACTGACCAGATCGCCACCATCGCGGCGCTGAACGACATTGCGCGGCGAACGATGGGTGTGACTTGTCGCACCGTGATTACGCAAGGCATCGCGGCGCTGGACGAGAACACGCAGTCCGACATTCTCAAGATGATCGAGGGCTTTGAGGATTTCACACCCGACAACGACCCGCACGGCGAGCATGACGCCGGTTTCCTTTATCGTGATGTGATCGGCCAATGGCATACCCGCTGGACTGACGACAGCACGCGCCCAGCCCTCTCGGTCATGTGGAAGTTCGACTTGTATGATCCGGGGCTTGTCAAGTTCGCATTGAACGGTTCCTTCTGTTGACGCG
>NZ_LSIS01000353.1:0-10245 GCF_001556365.1 Blastomonas sp. CCH1-A6
CTTGGGCACCGGCGCGGGGCGCGGCTTCTCGGCAGCCTTGGGCTTGGGCGGGGCAGGGCGTTCGATAGCCTTGGGCGCGGGCGGCTCGGGCCGCTTGACCGGAGGCGGCGGCGCGGGTTCGGGCTCGCTCGTCGCGGCGGGCGCGGCCTTTTCGACCGTCGGCGCAATCTCGGGCGCGGTTGCGGTTGCGGCCTCGACATTGGGCGTGGGCGATTCGGACTCCAGCCCCACCTCGTCGGTCAGCTGCACCTCGATCGGCTTGACCGGCATCTTCAGTTCGCTGCGGCTGGCAATGCCCAGCGACAGCGCAGCAAACAGCGCGACATGGCCGACCACTGCCACCGAAAGCCCAAGACGCTCGCTTTTCTCCATTCCTGTGCTCGTAAGCCTTTCTGCCTGGCCGGTTATGGGCGGTCGGATGAACCGGTGGTGACCAGCGATACGCGGTTGAGGCCTGCGCGGTTCAGCTCGCCCATCACCAGCATCACCTTGCCGTAATCGAGCGAGCGATCGGCACGCAGCATCACCTGCGGGGCATCGCCATTGTCCTCGCCGCGCTGCTTGCGCAGCGCCTCCAGCGCATCGGGCAGGTCGTCCATGCTGACCTGCGCATCGTCTATGAACGCCTGGCCCTCGGCATCGAGCGAGATCTGCACCGGTTCCTTTTCCTGCTCCAGCGCATTGGCGCGGCTGTCGGGCAAGTCGATCGGCACGCCCGCGACCAGCAGCGGCGCGGTGACCATGAAGATGATCAGCAGCACCAGCATCACGTCGACGAACGGGGTGACGTTGATCTCCGCCATTGGCGCGCGCGAACCGCCGCGCCGCCGACCGCTTCCGCCCGAAGGTCCCACAGACATGCCCATCAGAAGCTGTCCTTTTCGAGCTCACGGCTGAGTTCGCCGTGGAACGCGTCGGAGAAGCGGAAGAGCTTGCCCTCCAGCTTGTTCAGCCGGTGCGAGAAGCGGTTATAGGCGATGACCGCCGGGATCGCCGCGAACAGGCCGATCGCGGTCGCGAACAGCGCCTCGGCAATACCTGGCGCGACGACCGCGAGCGAGCTGTTCTGCTCGGCGGCGATCGCGGTGAAGCTGCGCATGATCCCCCATACGGTGCCGAACAGGCCCACGAACGGTGCGACCGATCCGACCGTGGCAAGGAAATTCAGCCGATCGGAAAGGGTGTCGATCTCGTGGCCCACGCTCGATTGCATCGCGGTGGCGAGCCGCTGGCGCGCGCCGTCGCGATCGGTGACGCGGCCCTTGGTGGTGCGCCGCCACTCGGCGACACCGGCGGCGAGCACGCGCGCACTCGGCAGCTTCTCGTGCCCGCGCGCCTTGTAGAACGCGTCGATATCGCCCGCCTTCCAGAAATCCTGCTCGAAGGCGGTGTTGTCCTTGCCGATCTTGGCGATCTTCAGCCCGAAGCTGATGATGATCGTCCACGTCCAGATGCTGGCCAGCGCGAGTCCGATCATCACCAGTTTGACGACGAGATCGGCCTGCATGAACAGCTTGAGCGGCGACAGGGTGACGGCATCGGGGGTCAGGCCCATGGTATCGATCATAGCGGGGACGGATCTTTCTGGTCGGTAGCAAGGATGGTGTTGAACGCCTCCACCCAGGCGCGCGGCTGGCGGATGGGGCGCCCCTCGGGGTTGATGAAGGCAGCGGTAACCTCTGCCTCCAGCAGTGTCTCAAACGATTCGACGACAGATTGGCTGCGCCGGATGACTCGTTGATGAATGATGCACGCCGCAGCGCGCAGCCTTGTGACCTGGCTCATCACGATCAGCGCATCGTCCATCTTGGCCGGGCGCACGAACTTGAGCGCCATGTCGGCGACCGCATAGACGCCATTGCCGGTTTCGAACGTGCCGCGCTGGTCGATGCCGAGGCCGCTCAGCATGTCCGAACGGGCGCGCTCCAGATAGCGCAGGTAATTGGCGTGATAGACAATGCCTGAAAAATCAGTGTCCTCGAAATAGACGCGCAGCGCGAAATAGTGCGTGCGCCCCTCGAACCGGCCAGCGAACGGGATGATGTCGGGAGGAACCATGGCCATCCGCTTAGAGTCTTTGCGACATCAAAGGCAAGGCTTGGCTGCCCGCATTGGAACATTAGTGCCAATTGGCTGCTGCATTTTGCGCCCGACATTGCTATGGGGCGCGGCCCGGCGTACCTTGCCGGAGATATTTTGGAGTGAATGACGTGGCAGGCAAGTGGACCCCCGATAGCTGGCGAACCCATGAGGCGCGGCATATCCCGGCGTATCGCGATGCCGCTGCGCTGGCCGATGCCGAGGCCACGCTCAAGACCTATCCGCCGCTGGTCTTTGCGGGCGAAGCGCGCAGCCTGGAGAAGGAACTCGCGCGCGTCGCCGCTGGCGAGGCGTTCCTGCTGCAGGGCGGCGATTGCGCCGAGAGCTTTGCCGAATTCCACCCCAACAACATTCGCGACACCTTCCGCGTGCTGCTGATGATGGCGGTGGTGATGACCTTTGCCTCGAAGCGCCCGGTGGTGAAGCTCGGCCGCATGGCGGGCCAGTTCGCCAAGCCGCGCTCCGCGCCGACCGAGAAGCAGGGCGAAATCGAGCTGCCCAGCTATTTCGGCGACAATATCAACGGCATCGAGTTCGAGGCGGCAACGCGCGAGCCCGATCCCGCGCGCATGGTCCGCGCCTATTCGCAGAGCGCGGCGACGCTCAACCTGCTGCGCGCCTTTGCCAGCGGCGGCTATGCCAGCCTGCAGCAGGTGCAGCAGTGGATGCACGATTTCATGGGCCGCAGCCCCTGGGCCGAGCGCTATGCCGAGACGGCGGACCGGATCAGCGAGGCGATGGACTTCATGCGCGCCTGCGGCATCAGCACCGATACCGTGCCGCAGCTTCAGGGCACCAGCTTCTACACCAGCCACGAGGCGCTGCTGCTGCCGTTCGAGGAAGCGATGACCCGGCGCGATTCGCTGACCGGCGACTGGTACGATACCTCGGCGCATTTCCTGTGGATCGGCGACCGTACCCGCTTCGAGGGATCGGCGCATGTCGAGTTCCTGCGCGGCATCGGCAACCCGATCGGCATCAAGTGCGGGCCGAGCCTGAGCACCGATGCGCTGCTGAACATGCTCGACACGCTCAACCCCGCGCGCATTCCGGGCCGGATGACGCTGATCAGCCGCTTCGGGCACGACAAGGTCGAAGCAGGTCTCGCCCCGCTGGTGCGCGCGGTGAAGAAGGAAGGCCATCCGGTCATCTGGTCGTGCGACCCGATGCACGGCAATGTCGTGAAGTCCGAGAGCGGCTTCAAGACGCGGCCGTTCGAGCGGATCATGGCCGAACTGCGCGGCTTCTTCGCTGTGCACCGCGCCGAGGGCACGCATGCCGGCGGCATCCATATCGAGATGACCGGCCAGAATGTCACCGAATGCACCGGCGGCGCGATCGCGATCACCGACGAGGCGCTGGGCGACCGCTATCACACGCATTGCGACCCGCGGCTCAATGCCGCCCAGTCGCTCGAAGTCGCCTTCGAGGTGGCCGAGATGCTGAATGCCGAGGTCGCAGCCTCCACCCGGAAGGCGGCATGAGCGAACGCCGGGTCATCGTCCAGAAGGAGGTCGTCCGCAACGGCGTCGGCTTTGGCAGCGCGCTCGCCATCGCAATCAGCTATACCGCGCACAAATCGGTGCTCTGGGCGATCATCCACGGCTTCTTCTCGTGGTTCTACGTGGTGTACTTCCTGCTGACGCGGGATTGATAAACAAGGTGGTCCCTTCCCTGGCCAGGGAGGGGCAGGGGTGGGTCGTCTGCGCCACGTTTGCGCCTGGACGCATTACCCACCCCCAACCCCTCCCTTGCAGGGAGGGGAGTCAGGATTGAGCAAGGGGAACACATGACCATCCGCCGTTTCATCGCCACGCTCGCGCTCAGCGCCAGCCTCGTCGCGCCTGCATTCGGGCAGGATGCCGCTGCCGCCAAGACCGCGCTGGCGGGCGATTATGACCGGATCGTCAAGGAACTGATCACCATCACCGAAATCCCCGCGCCGCCGTTCGGCGAACAGGCGCGTGCGGCCTATTTCGAGCAGCAGTTCAAGGCGCTGGGGCTCGCCGAGGTCGCGATCGATGCCGAGGGCAATGTCACCGGCATAAGGCGCGGTACGGCCCCGGCGGGCGGGCCGCTGGTCGCGATCACCGCGCATCTCGACACCGTGTTTCCCAAGGGCACCGATGTGAAGGTTCGGCGCGAGGGCAATACGCTCAACGCACCGGGCGTCGGTGACGATACGGTCGGCCTGACCGGGCTGCTCGCGTGGATTCGCGCGATGAACGCCGCCAAGGTGGAAACGAAGCACGACATCCTGTTCGTCGCGACAGTGGGCGAGGAGGGACCGGGCGATCTGCGCGGGGTGCGCTTCCTGTTCACCAAGAACGCCTACAAGGACCGGATCGCCGCGTTCGTCTCGGTCGACGGGTCGGATCCGTCGCGCATCGTCAACCAGGCGGTGGGTTCCAAGCGCTACAATGTCGCGTTCACCGGCCCCGGCGGGCACAGCTATGGCGCGTTCGGCATCGTCAACCCGATGGTCGCGATGGCCGATACCGTGCGCCGCCTTTACGAGACCGATGTGCCCGCGAACCCGCGCACCAGCTATGCCGCCAGCGTGGTATCGGGCGGCACCTCGGTCAATTCGATCCCCGACCGGATCGAGCTTCAGGTCGACATGCGCTCGCCCGATCCCAAGGCGCTCGACCGGCTCGAGCAGCGCTTCCTGGCGATCGTCGACGAGGCGGTGACGGCGGAAAACTATGCCCGCTCGACCAATGTCGGGACGATCGCGGCGGACAAGAAGCGGATCGGCGACCGGCCCGCGGGCAGCACGGCGGATACCCATCCGCTGGTCGTCACCAGCCGCAAGGTGCTCGCCGATCATGGCTTCGAAACGCAGCTCCAGGCCTCCTCGACCGATGCCAATATTCCGATGAGCCTGGGCATCCCGGCGATCACCATCGGTTCGGGCGGCGGCGGTGGCCGCGCGCATTCGGTCGATGAATATGTTAACATCGAGCGCAACGCGTTCATCAACGGGCTCTCGTCCGGTCTGGCGCTGGTGGTCGCGGTGGCCAATCTCGACTGGACGAAGAAATGATCCGCGCGTCGGCGCTGGTCGCGGCATTGTTGCTGGCGGGATGCGCCTCGCCGGTGGTGACGCGGGTCGATGCCACCGCGCCGCGGCCGCTGCCGCCGCGCGCCAGCTTCGAACTGGTCGCCATGTCCGATGACGGTGACATCTTTCCCGGCCAGGCGCGCGACATGGTCGCAGCCGCACTGCGCCAGCGCGGCTGGAACCAGCAGGCAGGGGGGGACTATCTGCTCG
Organism: Blastomonas sp. CCH1-A6; assembly: GCF_001556365.1. Classification (NCBI taxonomy): domain Bacteria; kingdom Pseudomonadati; phylum Pseudomonadota; class Alphaproteobacteria; order Sphingomonadales; family Blastomonadaceae; genus Blastomonas; species Blastomonas sp. CCH1-A6. The sequence goes on from NZ_LSIS01000353.1 coordinate 5,375, forward strand.
CGGTGACGCTGGCCGAACGTCCGGCGAGCATCGCGGTCAAGGCCGGCGATGATCTGGGCAAGGTTGCAGGCACCATCGCCCCGGCAGCGGATCGCAGCAACAACAGCGGCTGCGCCAGAAGCGACCATCGGCTGACGATCACGCTGACCGAGCGCGTGACGGGCGATGTCGCCTTTGCGAGCGACGCTTCCGAATTTCACTGCAGGGCGCGGCTCACCGACAGCCTGCCGCATCTGGTCAGCGCTGCCGTCGACCGGCTGGATGTCGGCCCGGGCAGCGTCCAGATCGCGCGCAAGGGCACGCGCTAGTCGGGATCGTCCAGCGGCAGCGTCAGCTCGAATGCCGCGCCGCCGTCTGCAGCATTGTGCGCAGCAATCGCGCCGCCATGGCGCTGCACCACGGCCGCGACATAGTTGAGACCCAGCCCGATGCCCTTGACGGCGTGACCGGCGTTCTCGCTGGCAAAGCGTTCGAAAAGGTGCGGCATGATTGCCGGGTTGATGCCCTTGCCCTGATCGCGAATGCTCAGCCGCACCTGCCCCGACACGCGTTCTATCTGCACCGTGACCGTGCCGGAATCGGGGCTGTATTTCACCGCATTGTCGATCAGATTGACGATGGCGCGGAACAGGCTTTCGCGTTCGGCAGCGACAAAGGCGCAGTCGCTTTCGTCGATGACGCGGATCTGCACAGCCCGCTGCTGGGCGATCGGCCACAGGCTGTCGGCGGCCTCGCTGGCAAGGTCCGCCGCGATCACCGGCTCGGGATCGAAACCCCGCTCCTGCATGCGGGCGAGATCGACGAAGCTGTCGGCGAGGGTTAGCGTCTGGCGCGCATGCCGTGCGATGCGCGCTCGGTCGACCGTGTCACCATCTGTCGCCAGCAGGACCAGGATCGCAGCCTGGGGCGCGCGCATGTCATGCGACAGCAGTTGTAGCACCCGCTCGCGCTCGCGCCGCGCATGGGCGATGACAGTGATGTCGGTAAGATAATCGATCCTCCCGCGCGTTTGCCCATCGGCCCCGACAATCGCAGCGCGGCGCAGCACGAACGCGCGGCCGTCGCTTGCCTCGAACTCGATATGGCCGCTGTCCGGGTTGGCGAGATAGGCCGCGACCGGCTTGCGTGCTGCCGCCTCGGCAATATCGGCAAGCAGGCTATCGACCTCCGCCCCGAGCAGCCCGTCGCCGAAAGCGGACGTTGCTGCAGCATTGGTGAGCACGATACGACCCGCCAGATCGCTGACCAGGGCCGGATCGGGCAAGCCCGCCAGCGCATCGCCGACCAGCCGCTTGAGATCGCGCAACTGGGCGATCGCGCCGGCCAGCTGTTCGGCCTGACGGGTCACATGGTCGCTATCGCCTGCCATGGAGCGGGTGAGGGGAAGCGACTCTTCGTTCTCGAGCCGGGCGAGCTCGCTGCGCATATAATCGCTGGTCGCCTGCAGCCTGCGCCAACCCCATAGCGGATAGACAAGCGCTATCCCCAGCAGTGCGGGGCAGGGCGCGATCCACCAGTTCGCCGCCAGTGCCGCAGTGCTGAGCATCAGTGTCGCCAGCATCAGTCCGATCGCGAGCAGGCTCGCGGCGCGCGGGCGGATGCGCCAGAAGCCGAGCATCAGCAGCCAGGCCGGAGCAAGCGCGAGGGCGATCTGCAGCGGGCGCGGGAGCGAATGCACCCAGCCATCCTGCAACTGGGCGTTGGCGATGTTCGCGTTGATCTCCACCCCCGGCATGTTGCCGCCATCGGATACAGGCACCGGATAGCGATCGCCCAGGCCCTGCGCTGTCATGCCGATCAGCACCCTGCGGCCGGCGAGGAGAGCTTGCGGCACCTCGCCGCGCAGCACGCTGACATAGGAAATGGTCGCAAAGCTTTCGGGTGGAGCAAAGCGCAGCCGCCGTGCCGCATCGCAATCGGCGGCCTGTCCGCGCAGTGCCATCAGGTGCGGCAGCGGTGCGCTATCTTCCGTGGCGGAAAAGCACAGCGCCGCAGCGCGCACGGTGCCGTCGGCGTCGATTTGCGCGTTCGCATGGCCGATGGCAGCGGCCCTCCTGGCAAGTGCGTCCACCGGATCGATCCGCTCGAACGCCTGGCCGTTGCGACCGGGGATGAGGAATTGCACCGGGAGACGCACGCCGAGGCGCTGCATGGCTTCGGCCAGCGCAGGGTCATCGGCGGAAGGCTCGGTCAGCAGCAGGTCCATCGCTACCGATTGCAGACCCGCATCGGCGAGCTGCTGGAGCAATTCCGCATGCAGGCGGCGTGGCCAAGGCCAGCGGCCCAGCGCGGCCAGGCTCTGCTCGTCGATCGCGACGATCAGGATATCCGGATCGGCTTCGGCCGGGGCAGCGCGCATCGCGGCATCGTAGAGCAGATCGTCGGCGGGGCGCGTCCAGCCACCGAGCAAAGCGGCGATCACGAGCACCGACGAGAGCGCCGTGACCCAGACCCACTCGATATGGAAGCGACGGCGCAATCCTGCCGATCCGCCAGCTGCGCCCTTCCTCGGCTCATTCACCAAGGACGAAGCTCTCCATCGCGGTCCAGTCGGTATCGGTCTCGTCTTCGCTGTGCGTCGTCGTGCCGACCCGCCAGAGGTAACGGCCTGGCGACAGGTCGCTCAAGATGATCGAAGATCCGGCCAGCCCCGCTTCATCGACCAGCCAGCTCGGGCTGTCCTCGCGGCGCAACTGGAAGCGGTAGCGCCGCATGCCCTCGCCCGAACCAATCCATCGGAAGACATAGCCATCCTGACCGGGCACCGCCGGCTGGGTGGCGGTGGCCAGCCTCCGCCGGAAGGCGATGGTGCCGGGCAGGCCTTCCAGTCCCGATGCGGCAATCGCCGTGAACCGGGCAAAATAGCGGCCATTCCCGAGCGAGGGCACAGTAAAATCCGGGCTGTTGCCGGACACATCCTCGACAATGTCCACAAAACCGCTGTCGCGGCCTATCTGCAACCGATAGGCTTGCGCACCGGCCACGGGCTGCACCGTAAAGGCAACCATCGGAGCGCGCTGGACACCTGCTCCGCCGATCAGTTGCGGCGCGGGCAGTAAGGGCTCGACGGCAATAGCGCCGCTGCTGCCGATCACCGCGCCGAACTCGGGCGCGAGCTGTGTCTCCTCGGCCGATCTCGCCTTCAGCGCAATGCCGCCCTCGATGAGCTCGGATCGAGAGGTTTCGGTGCCGGCATCGAAATGCGTGCGGAAATCGGTTCCGCGAACGGCAGATACTGCGATCGGGTTGCGCAGGCGGAAGCGGTCGTCGCGGTTGCGGAACGGCGTAACACGGCTACGGGCCGATCCGGTCTCCAGCGTCAGGTCGTAATCGATGCTGTCGGTGATCAGCAGCTTGCGCAGCCGCCCGATTCTCAGCGCGCTGTTGGACGGCAGGGTGATGACCGAACCATCGGTCAGCGACAGCGAGAGCGAGGAGGCAGGCCCGGTGGTCACGCGCGCGCCTTCGCCCAGTGCCTGACCCATGGCAACGCTGCGCAGTGGAGCATTGGCCACCGATGCGAGCGCCTGGCCGCGAAACGCGGCGATCGTCGCGCTGGCCGGGCGCGATCGCAGCAGACGGATCGGCAGTGACAGCTGGCTGGCGATCGGCAGCTTGTAGGGATCGGCCACGCGGTTGATCCGCTGGACTTCCTTCCAGTCGGTCTCGCGCAGCATGTAATCGCGGGCCAGCTGGATCAGCGTGTCGCCCTTGCGCACGGTATAGGTGACCGTGTCGTCATCGCGCACCTGTGCCACCGCTGGCCCGGCCACGGCCAGGCCGCCGGCGAGCAGCATCAGCAACATCAGCCAGAACGTCGGCGCGGCACGCAGGGTCATCCGGTTGCTTCAGGGTCCTTGGATGGATCAGTCGTTTCGAGCCGATAGCCATAGCCGAAAACGGTGAAGATGCGAAAACCGTTTTCCGGCTTGAGACTGAGCTTCGATCGGACCCGCGAGATGTGCATGTCCAGCGTGCGCGTGGCGAGATCGGCGCTCGTGCGCCAGATCGTTTCCATGATGTACGCGCGCGACAGCGTGCGGTCGCGGTTGCGGAACAGCAGGTCGGCCAGCTCGAATTCCTTGGCGGTGAGCACGATATCGGCGCCATCATGGCGGATCGTCTGGGCCATGCGGTCGAGGCGATAGCCGCCGAACTCGGCGATCTTTTCCATTGTCGCGCCGCCATGCGTGCGCCGCAGCACCGCTGCGATGCGCGCGGCAATCACGCTTTCCTCCTCGGGCTTGCAGATATAGTCGTCGGCCCCGGCATTGAGCGCATCGGTGACGTCGCGCTTGGCGGTGCGCGCGGTCAGCATGATCACCGGCGGGGGGCTCTCGACCGTCGTCTGCATCCATTCGACGATCTGCAGACCGGACTTGCCAGGCATGTTCCAGTCCAGCATGACAAGATCGAACGTATCCCTCAACAGGGCAGCCGCCAGCCTTTCTCCGTCGCCGAATTTGGCGCAGATATGACCCATGCCAATGACAACGTTTTCAAGAAAGGCGAGACTGCCTGCGTCATCATCCGCGATTGCGATGCGCATCAAATTCCCCCGACATGCGCCCGGATTGGTCTTAACTCTTGTTAAGCATGCAAATGCCTGTTTTTGCGGTAATTGGCGAGTCCCCTCGTATACGTTTTTACATAGCTTTACACGCGGATGGTCTCAGGGCGGCGGAATTCCGGGACTTTGCGCATCCAAACCGATCAAGAATTGACATCAGAGGATAAGATGAACCCGAGCAAAGTTGATATTGGATATATTTACTCCACTTTTGGTGTGGCCATTCCGGAAGGTAATCGGGAGATATTCAGCCCGGTAGACGGCCTGACGATCGGCGGTTTTACGCCCGCCTCTACGGACC
>NZ_LSIS01000354.1:0-321 GCF_001556365.1 Blastomonas sp. CCH1-A6
TGTCATAGACGTTGGCCGTCACCTGAGCGGTGATCTGGCCGGGAAGGTCCGAACGGATGCCGGTGATGAGCGCGGCAGGGATGATGCTGCCGGCCTGCACGATGTTGGGCGAGGCCGGCGCCACGAGGCGTTCGACGCTGACCGTCCGCTGATTAGACGCCTGCGCCAAGAAGGCTCGCTTGGCGGCCTGGTCGCCCTGCGCCGTCTCGGCAGGTTGCGGTGAGGCAGGAGCACCAGGCGCTGCCGTCGCGAGGTTCGGCAAAGACGGCATCGCAGCGGCCCCGGCGCTGCTGCCGCCGAGGAACACACCGCTCATGCGCG
>NZ_LSIS01000355.1:0-317 GCF_001556365.1 Blastomonas sp. CCH1-A6
CGCCGCTACAGCGCCGCCGAATGGGTTGAAAGCAAGGAGCGCAAGCGCGTCCGCCGCTGGCTGGCCGAAGCCGTCGAGCTGCGGGACGGCGGCTATCTCCGCCTGCTGCGCGGCGGCTGACAGGGGACATTGCCGCTCCCCTCGGCGCTGTCCCTTCTCCGCGCCGGGGTCATTTCGCCAGGATCACCTCCTGTCCGCCGGACCCCTTTTTCGGGGCCGGCCATCATCAGGAGGATCATCATGGCCGAGCCTGTCGCCGCCACAACGCCACGCTATCTCAAGACGCCGGACGCGGCGATCCATCTCGGCCTGTCGGC
>NZ_LSIS01000356.1:0-20364 GCF_001556365.1 Blastomonas sp. CCH1-A6
GCCCTCGATCACCCAGCGCACGCTGATCCGCCCTCCAGCAGCGTCGAGACCAAGGCTTCGCCGACCTTGAGCTCGGTGATCGCGGTGGCGACATCGAGATCGGGGTTGATGCGGAAGGTGTCCGCCGCGGCCTTGATCGCCTTCTGGTCGCGCGGGGTGAAGGCGCGCAGCGCGTGCTGCACGCGGTTGCCGAGCTGGCCTGCGACCTTTTCGGGAATGTCGATCGGGTTCTGGGTGATGAAATAGACGCCGACGCCCTTGGAGCGGATCAGGCGCACGACCTGCTCGATCTTCTCTTCCAGCGCTTCCGGCACATCATCGAACAGCAGATGCGCCTCGTCGAAGAAGAAGACGAGCTTGGGCTTGTCGGGGTCGCCGACTTCGGGAAGCGTCTCGAACAGTTCGGACAGCAGCCAGAGCAGGAAGGTGGCGTAGAGCTTGGGGCTCTGCATCAGCTTGTCGGCGGCGAGCACGTTGATATAGCCGCGGCCCTGGTCGTCGCAGCGCAGGAAATCGTCGATCTCCAGCGCCGGTTCGCCGAAGAACTGCGCCGCGCCCTGGCTTTCGAGCTGGAGCAGCTGGCGCTGGATGGTGCCGACGCTGGCCTTGGTGACATTGCCGAACCGCGCCGACAGCTCGCTTGCGTTCTCCGCCGTATAGGCCAGCACCGCTTGCAGATCGGCCAGATCGAGCAGCAACAGCCCCTGTTCGTCGGCATAGCGGAAGGCGATGTTGAGCACGCCTTCCTGCGTATCGTTGAGGCCCATCAACCGCGCCAGCAGCAGCGGCCCCATTTCGCTGATCGTCGTGCGAATGGGGTGGCCCTGCTCGCCGTACAGATCCCAGAACACCGCCGGGTTATCCGAATAGGCAAAGCCCTCCAGCCCGATTTCCGCCGCGCGGGCGACCAGCTTGTCGTGGTTCTTGTGCGTGGGCGATCCGGGCATCGCGATGCCGGCCAGGTCGCCCTTCACGTCGGCGACGAAGACAGGCACGCCCTCGGCGGAGAAGCTCTCGGCAATGCCCTGCAGCGTGACGGTCTTGCCGGTGCCGGTCGCCCCCGCGATCATCCCGTGCCGGTTCGCGCGCGACAGGACGAGCATCTGCTTCTCGCCGCCGCCCAGGCCTAGAAAGATGTCGGACATGCCATTCCCCTGCTGATCGTGCTGGGGCCGGTATGCCGCGCCGATGGGGGCAAGTCGAGGGCGAGGGTGTGTAAACTGTGACCACCGCCGCTCAGCCTGAGCCTGCCGAAGGCCCCGCGCCAAGGGTTCCAATCACACCATCGTCATTCCCGCGAATGCGGGAATCCCGCTTGCTTGTGCCGATCGATCCGAGAAAGCGGGACCCCCGCCTGCGCGGGGGTGACGTGTGGATTGGTCGGAGCGGCGGTGGAGGCCTTCGACAGGCTCAGGCTGAGCGGGCGGGGGTGAAGGGCCAGGCGCTGCGGGATTCGCTCAAACCCAGCCCGCCTCAAATCCAGCCCGCGAGCTCCCGCCGCACCAGCGTCTCGAGCATGTCCATCCCCTCGGCGCTGGCATTGAGGCACGGCAGGTACGCGAATTTCTCGCCGCCTGCATGCTCGAACTGCTCGCGGCCCTGGATCGCCAGCTCCTCGAGCGTTTCGAGGCAATCGACCGAGAAGCCCGGCGCGACGATGGCGATGCGCTTGACGCCCTTGCGCCCCAAGGCCTCGAGCGTCGCGTCGGTCGCAGGCTCGAGCCATTTGGCGCGGCCGAAGCGCGACTGGAACGAGACGATCAGGTTGCGCCCCATCGCCTCGCTCAGCAGGCGCGCGGTCTTGCGGCACTGGCAGTGATAGGGATCGCCCAGATGCAGCGTGCGCAGCGGCATGCCGTGGAAGCTGGTGACGATCTCCTCGGGCTCGAAATCGAGCGAGGCGATCGCGTGCTCGATATTGCGCTTCAAGGCATCGATATGCGCCGGATCGTCATGATAGGCAGGCAAGGTGCGGATCGCGGGCTGCCAGCGCATCGCCTGCAGCACCTCGAACGCCTTGTCGTTGGCGGTGCCGGTGGTCGCGCCCGAATATTGCGGGTAGAGCGGGGCGAGCAGGATGCGGTCGCATCCGGCGTCCTTCATCGCCTTGATCCGCGATTCGATCGAGGGCTGGCCATAGCGCATCGCCAGATCGACCAGCACGCCTTCGCCCAGCCGCTCCTGCAGCGCCTCGGTCTGGCGGCGCGAATAGACCATCAGCGGCGATCCGTGATCGGTCCAAACCTCGGCATAGGCGGCGGCGGATTTCTGCGGCCGGGTGTTCAAGATGACGCCGCGCAGCAGCGGCTGCCAGACGATCGCGGGGATCTCGACCACGCGCTTGTCCGAGAGGAACTCGCCCAGATAATCGCGCACCGCCTTGGTCGTCGGGGCTGCGGGCGTGCCGAGGTTGATCAGCAGCACGCCGACCTTCGGCTTCAGGATCGGCGGATGCTCGGGCGGCGGTGCCATGCCCGACCGGGAAATTTCGCTATCGCTCACAGGCCACCTGACAGCAGGGGCAGCTGGCGAAGGCGCAGGCCGGTTGCCGAAGCGAGCGCATTGGCGATGGCAGGCGCCACGGCGGGCACGCCGATCTCGCCCAGCCCCGCAGGCGGCTCCTGGCTTTCGATAAGGTCCACACGGATCTCCGGAATGTCCGCGAGCAGCGGCAGGGAAAGGTCATTGAGCGCTCTGGCATCGGGATAGCCATCGGTCCAGCCGGTGGCGCACCCCATCGCCATAGCAAGGCCGAATATCATGCCGCCCTCTATCTGTTGCAAGGCTATGTCGTGATTGATGATGCGTCCGGCATCGACCACGGCGGAAAGCCGCTCCACCCGGAAGCCGCCGCGCCCGGTGCCGCCCTGCGCGCCGTCGCTCGCGCGCGAGGCGCTGGCGATCACCGCGATATGCGCGCCGTTCCACGAACAGCAGGCGACGCCCTGGCCGCTATTGTCCATGCCGCCATCCCATTCGCCCAGCCCCGCGACGCGGGTGAGGCAATTGGCGAGGCGGATATTCTGGCCCAGCATCTGCACCCGGTAGGACAAGGGCTCGCGCCGTCCGCGCGATGCCAGCTCGTCGATAAAGGTTTCGGTGACGAACACGCCATAGCTTGCCGCGTTGCCGCGCCAGCGCCCCGTCGGCACGTCGATGCGCACCGGATAATGGTCGATCGCGAGATGCGGGATGTCATAGGGCACCATCGCGCCTGCCACCGCCATGCGGTCGGCTTCGCCGCTGGTCGTCTCGATCGCGTCCGTCGGACGCGCGTCCTCGAACAGCCGCTGCGCGAATTCGCGTGCGCTGGGCGGGCAGGCAATCTTGATAGAAAGCGCGCGGATGTTCGCCTCGGTGTCGGTCAGCGCGGCGACGCGCGCGGCGGCGGGCGTGCGCACCGGGTCGCGCGCGGATTCCTCCAGGCGCGAGCGCATGAGCTGCACCGGGCGGCGCAGATCGCGCGCGAGGATCGCGGCAGGGGCGACCAGATCGTCGTCGAGCCTGCGGTCGAAGGATCCGCCTGCGGGCATCGGATAGATCTGCACATTGGCAAGAGGAATGCCGAGCGCGGCGGCGGCGCGGCGGCGCGCGACCTGCGGGGCCTGGCTCGCGACCCATAGCTCCAGCCGGTTGTCGGCAAAGCGCGCGGTGACGGCGCCCGTCTCCAGCGTCGCATGCGGCGCGGCGGCGATGGCGTAGCGCGCCGCCAGCCCCTTGGCGGAGGCAAAGCCTGCATCCTCCTCGCCGCGCGCGAACATCCGGTAGCCGGTTCGTCCGCCCTTGTCCGGCCCGTCGAGCGCCTTGTCGAGCCGCTCGGCAATCTGTTCGCCGCTAAGCTTTCCGCCGATATGCGCGAAGCGCGGGCGCAATAGCCGCACCGCCTTGTCCGCGCCCCACCAGCTGGTTGCGACCGCCGCCACCCAGTCCTCGCCCTGGACCACGTCGATCAGTCCGGTGACACCGTCCGCCGGCTTGCGGCTGACGCTTTCGAGACGCACCGCGCCGACCGGCCCCTGGCGGATCGCGGCATAGACCATGTCGGGCAGGCGCACATCACCCGCAAAGCTGGCGCTGCCATCGACCTTGGCGGGCAGGTCGAGCCGCGCGAACGGTGGCGCATCGCCGATCGGTTCGGCGCGGACATTGCCGGGCAGGGTGGTGCGCAACGGCGCCGGGCTGGGCACGGGATAGCCCACCGCTTCTTCGGCCAGCTCGGCAAAGCGCAGCTTCTCGTTGCCCCAGACGACGAACCCGTCGCGGGTATCGGTTTCCTCGACCGCAGCACCCCAGCGATCCGCCGCCGCCTGGCACAGCATCGCGCGCGCGGTCGCCGCTGCGGCACGATAGCTCGGCTCGTACGCGATCACTTCGGTATCGCCTGCGGTTACGACAAAATCGCGCATCGCCGCCCAGCGGCGGATCAGGATGTCGTTCTCGTCGGGCTGAAGCGTCCATCCGCTCGGCATCAGCAGTGGCATCCATTCGCTCGCCAGCCGGTTGTTGGCAAAGACCGGAACGGGCGGCGCGGGTTCGAGTGCGATCGTGCGCCAGTCCGCGCCCAGCTCTTCCGCCACGATCTGCGCGAGCACGGTACCCACGCCTTGGCCCATTTCGCAATGCGGATTGCCGACGATCACCGTGCCGTTGGTGGCGATGCGCAGGAACGCGCCGAAGGCCGCCTCGCCTTCGGCAAAGCCGGGCGAATCGTCATAGCGGCGCGGCCAAAGTGCCCAGGCGACGGTCAATCCCGCCCCGGCCGCCGCCGTGATCAGCAGCCCGCGCCGCGTGATCAGCGCCATGGTCGCTCAGCCCGCCTTACCGAAGCGGTTGTCGATCCAGGTCGAGATGCGCGCGGCGATGCTGCCGAACGCATCGGCGATCAGCCCCTCGCCCGAGGCCGGCGGCACGCCCGCGTCCGATGACTTGCGGATCGCCATGTCGAGCGGCACCCGGCCAAGAAACGGCAGGTTCATCGACTTGGCCGCCGCTTCCGCGCCGCCGATGCCGAACGGATCGGACAGCTCGCCGCAATGTGGGCAGACATAGCCGGCCATGTTCTCGATCAGCCCGATGATGGGAACGCTGCCCTGTTCGAACAGGCTGATCGCGCGCACCGCGTCCATCAATGCCAGATCCTGCGGGGTGGACACGATCACCGCGCCGGCGGGCTTGTGCTTCTGCAGCATGGAAAGCTGCACGTCGCCCGTGCCCGGCGGCAGGTCGACGATGATGTCGGTCACGTCGCCCCAATGCGCGTCGATCAGCTGGCCCAGCGCATTGCCCGCCATCGGCCCGCGCCACGCGATCGCCTGGCCCGGCTGCACCAGATGCCCCATAGAGAGGATCGGCACGCCATAATCATTGGGCACTGGCACCAGCTTCTGGTCGCGCGCGGTGGGCTTCACATCCTCGCAATCGAACAGGCGCGGCTGCGACGGACCATAGATATCGGCATCGACCAGCCCGACCTTGCGCCCGGCACGGTGCAGTGCGACCGCGAGATTGGCCGAAAAGGTCGACTTGCCGACCCCGCCCTTGCCAGAGCCCACCACGATCAGCCGGGGCGGGCGACGCTCGGCGGTCATCGCGACCTGCACCTTGCTCACACCCTCGAGCTTGAGCAACGCGCCCTTGACCGCAATCTCCAGTCTGTCGCGCGCAAGCGGCTCGAGCCCTGCCACGTCGAGCACCAGCGATACCACGCCGCCATCGCGCAGCTTGACCGCGCTGGCGCGTCCTTCGCTGGCGCCTGCCGCTACGGCCTCGATCTCGTTCAGCTCTGCCATCAGTTCCTCGCGCATGAAGCGGTGTGCGCCCCCGAGCCAGCTCTGCTCGTGATCGCTCCGCCCCGCCTAGACGAAATGCGGGTCAACGCACAATACAAGCGCACGAACCCCCTGTTTTTTGCGAAGGCACAACCTATAAAGGTCCTATGACAAGACTGACCGGGTGGTTCCCCCGCATATTGACGATGGCCAATAACAGCCCCTGGGGCAGCGGATCGGGAGGTTCGGGCGGCTCCGGCGATTCCGGTTCGGGTGGCAGCGATGGCGGCGGAACCGGCGGCGGTTCCAACGGCGGCGGTCCGCGCAACCCCTGGCAGCCTTCCGGCAATGGCGGCAGCGGCGGCCGCAAGCCCAACAATATCGAGGACCTGTTCAAGCGTCGCCCGGGCGGCGGAGGCGGCGGTGGTTTCCGCGGCGGCGGCTTTGGCGGCCTGCCCAAGCGTCCCAATGGCAAGAGCTATGTGCCGATCGCGATCGGCGCGGTCGTCGTCGCCTGGCTGGTGCTGTCGAGCTTCCACCGCGTCGGCCCGCAGGAGCGCGGCGTCGTCACCTTCCTCGGCAGCTATTCGCGCACGGTCGAGCCCGGCATCGCGCTGACGCTGCCCGCGCCGATCGAATCGTTCGAGACGGTCGACGTGCAGAACATCCGCACCATCGACATTCCCGCCGCAGGCACGCAGGAAAACCTGATCCTCACCGGCGACCAGAATCTCGTCGATCTCGCCTATTCGGTGCGCTGGACGATCAAGGACCCCACGCTCTACCTGTTCCAGCTGGCCGACCCCGAAGCGACGATCCGCGAGGCCGCCGAAGCCGCGATGCGCGCCAGCGTCGCCGAAGTGACGCTCGACGATGCCATCGGCCCCGGCCGTATCGAGGTCGAGCAGAAGGTTGAGCAGCGGATGAAGGAGCTGCTCGACAGCTATCGTTCGGGCATCCAGGTGCAGGGCGTCGCGATCAAGAAGGCCGACCCGCCCGAAGCGGTGAACGAGGCGTTCAAGGCCGTGTCCGCCGCGCAGCAGGAAGCGCAGACCTATCTCAACGAGGCGCGCGCCTATGCGCAGCAGCTCACCGCCGCTGCCCAGGGCGAGGCCGCCGCGTTCGACAAGGTGTACGAGGAATATCGCCTCGCGCCCGAAGTGACGCGTCGCCGCATGTATTACGAGACCATGGAGCGGGTGCTGTCCAAGCTTGACAAAACGATCATCGAACCGGGCAATGTGACCCCGTATCTGCCGCTGCCCGAGCTGCGCAAGAAGATGCAGGAGAGCACAACCGTCGAAGCTCCTCGTGCGCAGGGAGGCTCGAACTGATGAACGGCCTGATGCAACGCCCCATGCTGCTGCTGGGCCTTCTCGCCCTGGTGCTGATCGTCATCGCCAGCTCGGTCGCGATCGTGCCCGAAACCAAGCAGGCGGTGATCGTCCGCTTCGGCCAGCCGGTGCGCACCTTCAACGTCTATCGCGACAATGAAGAATTCGGGAAGACCGGTGCGGGCCTGATCGCGCGCATTCCGTTCGCCGAGCAGATCGTGTGGGTCGACAAGCGCGTGATCGCGGTCGAGATGGAGCAGCAGCAGGTGCTCTCCACCGACCAGCTGCGGCTAGAGGTCGATGCCTATGCCCGCTTCCGCATCGTCGATCCCGAGCGCATGTACGTCTCGGCCGGAAGCGTCGAGCGCGTCGCGGCGGAGCTCCGCCCGATCCTGGGTTCGGCGCTGCGTAACGAGCTCGGCAAGCGCCAGTTCGCCGCCTTGCTGAGCCCCGAACGCGGCGGCATCATGGACCGCATCCAGGCTGGGCTTGATCGCATTGCGGCGCAATACGGCGCGCAGATCGTCGACGTGCAGATCAAGCGCGCCGACCTGCCGCAGGGCACGCCGCTGCAGAGCGCGTTCCAGCGCATGCGCACCGCACGCGAGCAGGAAGCGCGCACGATCACGGCGCAGGGCCAGAAGAACGCCCAGATCATCCGGGCCGAGGCCGATGCATCCGCATCGCGTACCTACGCCAACAGCTTCGGCAAGGATGCGTCCTTCTATGAATTCTACCGCGCGATGCAGAGCTATGAGCGGACGTTCCTGGGAGGATCGGGCGAAACCTCGATCATCCTGTCGCCGAACAACGAATATCTGCGGGAATTTCAGGGTCGGGGGAACCGATAAGAGCCCGGGCGCGTGAATCCGCGCCCATCATTCAATCTGCGTTCAGGCGCGGATTGCAAACCGAATATTGCCATGGCGTGTGCCGGTTTTCCGGCGTTCTGGGGCACGCCGATGGTCGCTTCTTGTAGATGAAGAGGATTTGTACGTGCGATATGCCTATGCAGTGACGTCGGCCCTTTTGCTGGGTGGCAGCGCGATCGTTCTGGCGACGGGCCAGCCGCTGGGCGCGCAGGTGGCGCAGAACGACCAGAGCGCGATGCTCGCCGCAGCCCCCCGTCCCGGCGCGCCGATGAGCTTTGCCGATCTGACCGAGCAGTTGCAGCCCGCGGTGGTCAACATCTCGACGCGCCAGCGCGTGCGCGTGCCCAACAACCCGTTTGCCGGAACCCCGTTCGGCGGCCTTTTCGGCGCACCCGAAGGCGGTGGCGGCGGCACGCGCGAGGCGCAGTCGCTGGGATCGGGCTTCATCATTTCGGCCGATGGCTATGTCGTCACCAACAACCACGTGATCGCCGCCGAAGGCAATGCCTCGGTCGAATCGATCACCGTGACCATGCCCGATGGCACCGAATATCCCGCCCGGCTGATCGGCCGCGATCCGCAGTCCGATCTGGCGGTGCTCAAGATCAGCGGCACCAAGCCCTTCCCGTTCGTGCGCTTCGGCGATTCGACCAAGACCCGCGTCGGCGACTGGATCATCGCGATCGGCAACCCGTTCGGCCTCGGCGGCACGGTGACCTCGGGCATCATCTCGGCGGTCTATCGCAACACCGGCCAGGGCGGCGCCTATGACCGCTATCTGCAGACCGACGCCGCGATCAACCGCGGCAATTCGGGCGGCCCGATGTTCGACCTCAATGGCAATGTCATCGGCATCAACAACGCCATCATCTCGCCCACCGGCGGCAGCGTCGGCATCGGCTTCGCGATTCCCGCAGAGGTCGCAGCGCCCATCGTCGAGAAGCTGCGCAGCGGCTCGGCGATTGAGCGCGGCTATCTCGGCATCGGCATCAACCCGCTGACCGATGATCTCGCCGCATCGCTCGGCCTGCCCAAGCGCCGTGGCGAATTCGTCCAGCGCGTCGAGCCGGGTGAAGCCGCCGAAAAGGCTGGCATCAAGGCGGGCGACGTCGTGGTTTCGGTCGATGGCAAGGATGTTACCCCCGACCAGACGCTGTCGTTCATCGTCGCCAACACCGCGCCGGGCAAGCGCATCCCCGTCGTCGTCATCCGCAATGGCGAGCGGCTGACGCTCAACGCCACCGTGGGCCGCCGTCCGAGCGAGGAAGAGCTCGCCGCGCAGACCTTCAACCCCGAAGCGGCGGAAGACTTCTCCGACCAGGACGAACAGGACAGCGAAACCGCCACACGCCAGGCGCTGGGCATGGCTGTGACCGAACTGACCCCGCAGATCGCGCGCCAGATCGGTGTGCCGCCCGAGCTCAAGGGCGTGGTCGTCGCGGCGGTCGATCCGTCGGGCGATGCCGCTACCAAGGGCATTCGCCGGGGCGACGTGATCCTCTCGATCAACAACCGCCCGGTCGCCACCTCGGCCGAGGTCGACCGCGTGATCGCCGAGGCACGTTCGGCCAATCGCGAGGCGGTGCTGCTGCGCGTCCAGCGCCGCACCGGCCAGCCGCAGTTCCTGCCTGTGCGCCTGCGCACCAAGTAACGGCGGGATCGATCGTCGAACCAAAGGGGCGGTGCCGCAAGGTGCCGCCTTTTTTGGTTCACGCGAAGACGCGAAGGCGCGAAGATTCTCGATCTGGAACGCTGTTCTCCGGCGAAAGCCGGAGCCCAGGAATCCGGTTGCTCTACATCGCTTCTGGACTCCGGCTTTCGCCGGAGAACGGATTTCTTCGCGCCTTCGCGTCTTCGCGTGAACCCGAAGTTGCGCCGCTAACACTTCCCGTCCGCGTCAACTTGTCTTGCGCGCGACGCCTTCCTAGTGTGGCCGCGAATGCACCGATTTCCGGGCAAGGAGGAGGATGAAGATGGGCCGAATCGCAATCGTGACTGGCGGGACGCGCGGCATTGGCGAGGCGATCAGCCTGGCGCTCAAGGATGCCGGCGCGCATGTCATCGCCAGCTATGGTGGCAATGACGAGGCGGCAAAGGCCTTTTCCGATCGCACCGGAATCGCGGTGCAGAAATGGGATGTGGGCGATCACCAGCAGAGCATGGACGCGGTCGCCAGGATCGAGGCGGATCATGGCCCGGTCGACATCCTGGTCAACAACGCCGGCATCACCCGTGATGCCACGATGATGAAGATGACCTGGGAACAGTGGGACGAAGTGATTCGCGTCGACCTGTCCGGCTGTTTCAACATGGCCAAGGCGTGCTTCCCCGGCATGCGCACGCGTGGCTGGGGTCGCATCGTCAATATCGGCTCGGTCAACGGCCAGGGCGGGCAGATCGGCCAGGTCAACTATGCCGCCGCCAAGTCGGGCATCCACGGCTTCACCAAGTCGCTGGCGATGGAAGGCGCGAAATATGGCGTCACCGCGAACGCGATCGCGCCGGGCTATATCGCGACCGAAATGCTCTCGACCATTCCCCAGAACGTGATGGACAAGATCGTCGCGCAGATCCCGGTCGGACGGCTTGGCCAGGCCGAGGAAATCGCGCGCGGCGTGGTGTTCCTGACCGCCGAGGAAGCCGCGTTCATCACCGGATCGACGCTGTCGATCAACGGCGGCCAGCACATGTACTGATTTGGCCAGCAGCCAGCAAAGGGGCCGCGCCGTGATGCCGTCGCGGCCCTTTTTGCGTCAGTTGCGCGCGAACATCCCTGCGATCAGCCCGCGCTTGCCGCCGCCCGATTTGAGCACGTTGCGGCGGAACAGCTTTGCCCCGAAGCGGATCAGCAGCAGCACCCAGAAGGCCTGCCAGCCAAGCGCGAGCAAGTGCTGCCACAGCACGTCCTGCTGCGCCGCGCGCGCCAGCATCGCGAAGGGCGAGCTGAACGGAAAGATCGCCGCGACCAGCTCGATCGGCTCGCCCAGCCGGGTGACCGAGAACGAGGCGAGGAAGAAGAACACCAGCTGGCCCATGGTCGCGGGCATCGACAATGTCTGTACCTCGCGCACCGTGCTCGCCATCGATCCGATGCCGAGGAACAGCGAGCCGAGCAGCAGATAGGCCATGGCGAAATAGGCGACGCCCAAAGCCAGGAAGGCGGGCCAGCCGATCGCGGGCATCGGCAATGGCGGCAGGCCATTGGCCGCGAGCAGGATCGCGACGAGCGCGAGCGAGGTCCAGCAGGCAATGCCGATCATCGCCATGCCCAGCATCGCGAACAGCTTGCCGAGGAAGATCGCGTCGATCGGCACTGCGGCGGCGAGGATCTCGATGATCTTGTTGGTCTTTTCCTCGACCAGGTTGGACAGCACCATCCCTGCGAGCAGCATGGTGAGCAGCACCAGCAGCGCCTGGCCGACCTGCGCGGTGACCAGCCGGCCCTGCTCGACCGAGCCGCTGCTTTCGGTGACCAGCCGCGTCGTGATCCGCGCCGGGGCGGCACTATCGCCTTCGCGCGCGCGCTCGACCAGTAGCTCGAGCGGGCCTTTCCACCGCTCGACCTCGTCCTTCGTGCCGATCAGCCTCGGCTCGGCCAGGCTCCCGGTGAGCACGCCCAGATAGCGCGTATCCTCGCCCGATTTGATCACGCTATCGGGATTGTCGGTCTGGACCGCGACCAGCACCGGCACGCGCTGTTCGCCCAGCTGCTTTGCCAGGCTGGTGCGCGCCTTGAGCGCGGCGGCGCTGTCGGCCGCATCCATCACCAGCGCGAAGCTGTTCTTGTCGATATCGCGCGCGACCTGCCCGCCGATGCTGCCCGCCGCGATGCCGATCGCGAGCGGGAAGATCGGGCCCAGGAGGAAGAAGAAGAACGCCTTGGAAAAGATGATCGCGGCAAAGTCGCGCCGGGCGATCACCCAGGAGGCGCGGAGCAATTCAGGCATCGGCGCTCTCCTGCTGCTGGTCTTCCTCGAGCTGGCGTGCGGCATCGGCCCCGGCGATGGCGACAAAGGCATCGTGCAGCCCGGGCCGCTCGATCGACAGCGACTGGATGCCGGCCTCGCCCTCGATCAGCGCGCGCAGCAGCGGCTCGACCCCGGTCTCGGGCAAGGTGAAATGCCAGAAATGCCCCTCAGGCACCGCATCGGCGGGCAGCGCCGCGCGCCAAGGCCCGTCGAGCGCGCGCGTTTCCAGCCGCACCTGCGGGCGCAGCCGGTCGCGGGCTTCGGATACCGATCCGGCAAAGGGCACCTTGCCGCCGGCGATGATCGCGATGCGCTCGCACAGCCGCTCGGCATGCGCGATGACGTGCGTGGAGAAGATCACGGTAACGCCGCGTGCCGCCTGGGCGCGGATCATCCGTTCGAGCTTGGCCTGGTTGAGCGCGTCGAGGCCGGAAAACGGCTCGTCAAGCACGATCAGCTCGGGATCGTGCACCAGAGTGCCGAGCAGTTGCACCGTCTGCGCCATGCCCTTGGAGAGCGTGCGCACCTCCTTGTCCGCCGCCTTGCCCAGGCCATGCTCCTCGAGCATCGCGCGGCCGCGCTTGCGCCCCTCGGCGAGCGGCAGCCCGCGCAGCGCGCCCATGAAGGCGATGGCGTCATAGGCCTTCATCGAAGGGTAGAGCCCGCGCTCCTCGGGCAGATAGCCGACCCGCCGCGCGACATCGAGCGGATGATCGGTGCCGAGCAGGGTGCGCGTCCCCTCGTCGGGATCGACAATGCCGAGCAACATGCGCAGCGTCGTGGTCTTGCCTGCACCATTGGGGCCGAGAATGCCGAAGATGCTGCCGGCGGGAACGGTCAGGTCCACCCCGTCCACCGCGCGCTGCCGCCCGAAAATTTTGACGAGGCCATGCGCTTCGATGGCGTTGGCGGTCACGGGCGATCCTTGCTCAAGCGTCTCTCCGGCGGGCCGTCGCACTTGGTTGCGGCCCGCCAATCGGGTAGCGGATGAGCATGGCGAGCGGCAAGCGAAACCTTGAGGCGGAAATAGCGGCGGAAGCGGCGAAGCTGGGCTTTGCCAATTGCGGCTTTGCGCCCGCGACGCTCGGCCCCGAGAATGCCGCGCGCTTCCAGCAATGGCTCGAGGGTGGCTGCCATGGCGACATGCTGTGGATGGAGGGGCGCGCCGACCAGCGCGCCGAGCCGAAGGTGCTGTGGAGCGATGTGCGCTCGGTGATCATGCTAGGGATGAGCTATGCGCCGGGGCGCGATCCGTTCGCGCTGGCCGAGCATCCCGATCGCGCGCGCATCTCGGTCTATGCGCAGGGCGGCGATTATCACAAGACGGTCAAGTCCGCGCTCAAGGCACTCGCGCGCTGGATCGTCGAGCAGGTGAGCGACGCCGAGGTGAAGGTGTTCGTCGATACCGCGCCGGTGATGGAAAAGCCGCTCGCGATGGCCGCGGGCCTCGGCTGGCAGGGCAAGCATACCAACCTGGTCAGCCGCAGCCATGGCAGCTGGCTGTTCCTCGGCGCGATCTATACCACGCTCGAGCTCGCGCCGAGCGGCGCGGGGCGCGACCGCTGCGGATCGTGCACCGCCTGCCAGACGGTGTGCCCGACCGATGCGTTTCCGGCGCCCTATCGGCTCGATGCCCGCCGCTGCATCTCGTATCTGACGATCGAGCATGCCGGGCCGATTCCGCTCGAGCTGCGCGAAGGCATCGGCAACCATGTGTACGGCTGCGACGATTGCCTCGCGGTCTGCCCGTGGAACAAGTTCGCCGATGCCGCGCACCGCAACCGGGCCTTCCTGCCGCGCGCCGAGCTGGTTGCGCCCTCGCTCGCCGATCTGCTGGCACTCGACGATGCCGGTTTCCGCGCGCTGTTCTCGGGCTCACCGATCAAGCGCAGCGGGCGCGGGCGGATGGTACGCAATGCGGCTGTCGCGGCGGGCAATAGCGGCGATGCGGCGCTGGTCGCGCCGGTCACCGCGCTGCTCGATGATCCCGATCCGGTGGTGCGCGGCGCGGCGGTCTGGGCACTGGGGCGGCTCGATCCGGCGCGGGCGATGGCGGAACGCGCCAACCGGGCAGCGAGCGAATCCGATCCGTCCGTGCAGGCCGAATGGCGGCTTGCCGATGCGCCTCAGCCGGTCTAGGCGCTTTGGCCATCATGCGCCCGCCCTTCGATCATGTCCGCACCTGGATCTTCGATCTGGACAACACGCTCTACCCGGCGGAGACCGACCTGTTCGCGCTGATCGACGAGCGCATGGGGCAATATGTGTCCGAGCTGATGAAGGTCGATCTGGTCGAGGCCCGGCGCATCCAGAAGGATTATTACTACCGGCACGGCACGACGCTGGCGGGTCTCATGCTCGACCATGGCGTCGATCCGCACCATTTCCTCGATTATGTGCACGATATCGACATGGGCCGCGTTTCGCCCTGCTCGATCACCGCGCAGGGCCTGTCTCGGCTGCCGGGGCGCAAGCTCATCTTCACCAATGGCGATGTCAAATATGCATCGCGCGTGCTTGACCGGCTGGGGCTCGTGGACCAGTTCGAGGCGATCCACGACATTCACGCGACGCAATACCGGCCCAAGCCCGATGCCGCCGCCTATGCGAGCCTGGTCGATGCGCTCGACATCGATCCGGCGTCGGCCCTGTTCGTCGACGATCTGGCGCGCAACCTCAGGCCCGCCAAGCAGCTCGGCATGACCACGGTGTGGATGAACAACGGCTCGGACGGCGGCAATCACGAGCACGATCACGACTATATCGACCATGAAATTACCGCGCTGGGCGAGTGGCTCGCGGCGCTGACCGAGGAGACTTCTGCATGACCGATACCCTGCAAGCCCGTATCGAAGCCGCCTGGGAAGGCCGCGACAGCCTCGACACCGGCGCCGACAGCCCCGTGCGCGCCGACGTCCTCGAAGCGCTGAACCTGCTCGACAGCGGTGCGGCGCGCGTCGCCGAGCCCGATGGTCAGGGCGGCTGGCAGGTCAACCAGTGGCTCAAGAAGGCGGTGCTGCTCTCGTTCCGCTTGAACCCGATGGACCTGATCAGCGGCGCGCCGGGCGGCGCGAGCTGGTGGGACAAGGTGCCGAGCAAGTTCGACGGCTGGAGCGCGGACGAATTCAAGGCGGCAGGATTCCGCGCTGTTCCCGGTGCCGTGGCACGCCGCGGTGCGTTCATCGCCAAGGACGCGGTGCTAATGCCCAGCTTCGTCAATATCGGTGCGCATGTCGGCGAAGGCACGATGGTCGATACCTGGGCCACCGTCGGCAGCTGCGCGCAGATCGGTCGCAACGTGCACATCTCGGGCGGCGTCGGCATCGGCGGCGTGCTCGAACCGCTCCAGGCCGGACCGGTGATCATCGAGGATAATTGCTTCATCGGCGCGCGTTCGGAAGTGGCCGAGGGCGTGATCGTCGGCGAGGGCGCGGTGCTCTCGATGGGCGTGTATCTGGGTGCGTCGACCAAGATCGTCGATCGCGCCACCGGCGAGGTGCATTACGGCAAGGTGCCGCCCTATGCGGTGGTCGTGCCCGGCGCGATGCCCGGCAAGCCGCTGCCCGATGGCACGCCGGGCCCCTCGCTCTATTGCGCGGTGATCGTCAAGACCGTGGACGCGCAGACCCGCTCCAAGACCGGCATCAACGAGCTGCTGCGCAGCTGATTGGCCGGGCGGCGCATACGTCCCTCGACTTGGCCCTTTGGCTCAAGTCGAGGGACCAAAAAGCCAAGCTATCCCCCCAGACGCTCGAGCGCCCGATCCTTGCCGATCAGCGGCAGCAGCTCCGCCATGTCGGGGCCATGGTCCATGCCGGTGAGCGCGCGGCGCAGCGGCAGGAACAGCGTCTTGCCCTTGCGTCCGGTGCTCGCTTTCAAGGCCTCGGTCCAGTCCTTCCAGACCGTGGGGCCGAATTCAAGACCTTCCAGAACGCTGCGCGCCTCGGCCAGATAGGCAGCGTCCTCCGGCTCGGGCGCGGGCGCATCGACCGGCCCGGTGATGATCCGCCAGTAATCGCCGACCTCGCCCAGA
The DNA here is from genome assembly GCF_001556365.1 of Blastomonas sp. CCH1-A6. Taxonomy (NCBI): domain Bacteria; kingdom Pseudomonadati; phylum Pseudomonadota; class Alphaproteobacteria; order Sphingomonadales; family Blastomonadaceae; genus Blastomonas; species Blastomonas sp. CCH1-A6. The sequence goes on from NZ_LSIS01000356.1 coordinate 15,976, forward strand.
TGCGCGATATTGGGGCGAATCGCATGCCAGATCGCCTCGTCGATCTCCGGCGGGAGCTGGTCGGCGACCAGAGCATGATCGGCGCTGTGGACGAGCTGGCGGTTGATCCGCTCCAGATCCTCCTCGGCAAAGCGCGCGGGCGCGCGGCCGAAGCGCGCGAAATCGAACGTCTCGAGCAGCGCGGCGCGATCATGCAGCGGCTCGACCGGGTCCGAGGTGCCCAGCCGCGCGAGCAGCGCGACGATCGCCTGCGGCAAGATGTGCTTGTCGCGCAGCTCGCCCACGCCGAGCGAGCCGAGCCGCTTCGAGAGCTTGCCCTCCGCGCCGGTGAGCAGCGCCTCGTGCGCGAAGCGCGGCGGCGTGCTGCCCAGAGCGGTGAACATCTGCAGCTGGACGGCGGTGTTCGACACATGGTCCTCGCCGCGCACGACATGCGTGATGCCCATATCGACGTCATCGATCGCGGAGGGGAGCATGTAGAGCCAGCTGCCATCGGCGCGGCGGATGACGGGATCGGACAGGCTCGTAGCCTCGAATCTCTGGGGTCCGCGGACCAGGTCGTCCCAGGCGATGGCTTCGTCATGGTCAAGCTTGAACCGCCAGTGCGGTTTCAGCCCCTGCGCCTCCAGGTCGGCGCGCTCGGCGTAGCTGAGGTTCAGCGCGGCGCGGTCGTACACCGGGGGCAGGCCGCGCCCGAGCGCGATCTTGCGCTTGAGGTCGAGCTCCTGCGCGGTCTCGTAGCACGGATAGACCCGGCCCGCGTCGCGCAGTCGCTCGAACGCCGCCTCGTACAGCGCGCTGCGCTCGGACTGGCGATATTCGGCATCGGGCGAGAGCCCCAGCCAGGCAAGATCGGCGCGGATGCCGGTGACATATTCCTCGCGGCTGCGCTCGGCATCGGTATCGTCGATGCGCAGGATGAACGTGCCGCCGGTCTTCTTCGCCCACATCCAGTTGTGCAGCGCGGTGCGGATATTGCCGATATGCAGATGCCCGGTGGGGGACGGGGCGAAACGGGTGATGGTCATTATGCAATCAATTCCAGCTTTTCGTGGCGTGCGGCCTTAGCCAGCGCCTTGTCGAGAGTCATCAACGGCGCTTCTGCCCGGATGGCAAGCTCCAGATAGGCCGCATCATAGGCGGTCAGATCATGACGTGCCGCCAGTTCCATGCACGCCCCCCATGCATGCCGGTTCGTGCCGTCGTCCAGATGGATGCGGTAGTCGGAGAGGATGCTCAGTGCTCTTTCGAGCCTTTGGGCATCGATTCGCTTCCGGCGCAGGGCCGTACGGCCAAGGTTCAAAACCTCAAGCCGCCAGTGTTGGGGAACCAGCGCGCGCCCCTCGACCATCACAGGCATAAGTTGCGGCGGAATGTCGGGGGCTTCGTCTGGGAGGATCATCGGGCCGACGACGCTTGCGTCGATGACGCAAAGCTTCAACGCCGACCCTCGTTCTTCCAGGCGATCATCTCCTCGATCGTCGCCGTCTTGCCCTCTGCGCGTAATTCTTCGCGCAATTGCGCGAGAGCCTCCCAGGCCTTGCGCCCGCGCTCTTCGACCTCATCCTGATCGATGATCGGCACCAGCTTGGCAGCGGCCTTGCCGTGACGCGTGATGACGATCTCATCACCCTGCTCGGCAGCTGCGATGAATTCGGACACCTTGTCCTTGAAGATGGCGACGGGCACGTGGCGCATAAGATTCCTTTCGGCCAGAATTCTAGCCGAAAATCGGCGCGGCGTCTACGCCGTCCGGAACCGGTTGGTGATCGGATAGCGCCGGTCGCGGCCGAAATTGCGGATGCCCAGCTTCACCCCCGGCGGGGCCTGGCGGCGCTTGTATTCGGCGAGGTAGAGCAATCGTTCGATCCGCGCGACGGTCGCCTCGTCAAAGCCGCGCGCGACGATCTCGGCGACGCTCAGTTCCTCCTCGACCAGGCCGTGCAGGATCGGGTCGAGGATTTCATAGGGCGGCAGGCTGTCGTCGTCGCGCTGGTCGGGGCGCAGTTCGGCGCTCGGCGGCTTGGTGATGACGCTTTCGGGCATGACCGGGCCATCGGGGCCAAGGCCCAGCGGCGGCTTGTTGGCGTTGCGCCAGCGCGACAGGTCGAACACCGTCAGCTTGTACGCGTCTTTCAGCACATTATAGCCGCCCGACATGTCGCCATAGATGGTGGCATAGCCGACGCTCATCTCGCTCTTGTTGCCGGTGGTGAGCAGCATCGGGCCGAACTTGTTGCTCAGCCCCATCAGCGTGACCGCGCGGATGCGCGACTGGATATTCTCTTCGGCGAGGTCGGGCGCGCGTCCGGCAAAGCTGGGGGCCAGCATCGCATCGAACGCCTCGACCGCAGGTGCGATTCCGATCGTGTCGAGCCGACAGCCGAGCAGCCGTGCGCATTCGGCGGCATCGTCGAGGCTCTCCTGGCTCGTATAACGGCTGTGCAGCATCACGCACCACACCCGGTCCGCGCCCAGTGCATCGACCGCGACGGCGGCAGACAGCGCGCTGTCGATGCCGCCTGACAGGCCCAGCACCACGCCGGGAAAGCCATTGGAATTCACGTAATCGCGCAAGCCCACGATCATCGCGTGATAGACATCCTGCGGGAACGGATCGAGCGCATGGATTTCGCCCGGCGCGCAATGCCAGCCGCTCTGCGTGCGCGTCCATTCGGTGCGCACCGTCGCGGCCTCCCAGTCGGGCAGCTGATGGGCCAGCGATCCATCGGCGTTGAGCACGAACGACGCGCCATCGAACACGAGCTCGTCCTGCCCGCCGATACGGTTGAGGAACACCAGCGGCAGCCCGGTTTCGGCGACGCGGGCGCGGGCGACATTGTGCAGGCGGCGGTCGTCCTTCTCGATCTCGTAAGGGCTGCCATGCGGCGCGATCAGCAGCTCAGCCCCCATCGCCTTCAGATGGCCGCATACCCTGGGGAACCAGATGTCCTCGCACAGCGGCAGGCCCAGCAGCACGCCGCGGAACGGCACCGGTGATTGCAGCGGGGCCGAGGCGAACAGCCGCTTCTCGTCGAACGTGCCATAGTTCGGCAGCTCGTGCTTCAGCCGCACCGCCGCGATCTGCCCGCCGTCGAGCAGCGCGATTCCGTTGTAAAGCGCGCCCTCGCGCTGGAAGACGCTGCCCACCAGCATGGCCGGACCGCCATCGGCCGTGGCCGCTGCGAGCCGCTCGAGCTGCTCCTGCGCGCGGGCGATCAGCGCCGGTTTCAGCACCAAGTCTTCGGGCGGATAGCCGATCAGCTGCAACTCGGGAAAGACGACAAGGTCGCAATCCTGCGCCTCGGCGCGCGCCTGCAGCATCGCATCGGCATTGCGTGCCAGATCGCCCATGGTCTGCCCGCACTGGACAAGCGTGATGATAAGCCGGTCGGTCATGGCTGCGGGATAGGGGCTGGCCAGGGGAGCGGCAACAGCTTTTGATGGGAAGGGGCGAGCCGCCGCCTGCATTTCATCAAAGTTTCATCTTCCGGTTTGCGGACCATCTGGCTAAGGCGGGCGCGATCAAGGCAACGGGGAAGCCACATGAAAATCCTTTCCGGCAACAGCAATCTGCCGCTGGCGCGTTCCATCGCCGCCTATCTGGAAATGCCGCTGACCGATGCCAGCGTGCGCCGCTTTGCCGACGAGGAAATCTTCGTCGAGATTCACGAGAATGTGCGCGGCGAGGATGTGTTCGTCATCCAGTCGACCGGCTATCCCGCCAACGACAATCTGATGGAACTGCTGATCTGCATCGATGCGCTGAAACGGGCTTCGGCGCGGCGCATCACCGCGGTGATCCCCTATTTCGGCTATGCCCGGCAAGACCGCAAGCCGGGGCCGCGCACCCCGATCTCGGCCAAGCTGGTCGCCAACCTCATCACCGTGGCAGGCGCCGACCGCGTGCTGTCGGTCGATCTCCACGCCGGGCAGATCCAGGGCTTTTTCGATATCCCCACCGACAACCTCTATGCCGCGCCGGTGATGGCGGCGGACATCCAGGCGCGGTTCGGTGAGCACAAGCTGATGGTCGTCTCGCCCGACGTGGGTGGCGTGGTGCGCGCGCGTGCGCTCGCCAAGCGCCTCGACAACGCGCCGCTGGCGATCGTCGACAAGCGCCGCGAGCGCCCGGGCGAATCGGAAGTGATGAACATCATCGGCAATGTCGAGGGGCGCTTCTGCATCCTGATCGATGATATCGTCGACTCGGGCGGCACCCTGTGCAACGCGGCCCAGGCGCTCAAGGATGCGGGCGCGGTCGATGTGGTCAGCTATGTGACGCACGGCGTGCTCTCGGGCGGCGCCGTGGCACGCGTCAACAACAGCTCGTTGAAAGAGCTGGTGATCACCGATTCGATCCAGGCGACCGAGGCGGTTACCGAATCG